>NZ_JAZHLK010000160.1:0-620 GCF_036549515.1 Aurantimonas sp. E1-2-R+4
TTTCCCGCGGTTTGCTTTCGTCCACATCGCTTCCATGCCCTCGTCGAATCAAATCAACAGCATGGAATCACAAACGATTCATATCATTCAACTTCTTTGTGGACCGACACTCACATCGCGACGTCGATCCGGGTCGAAACACTGCTGGAAAAACTTGCGGTCGAGGGCTGCGCCGCCGTCGACCAGGTCTTTCCCGAGCGACTTGGCCATGGGCAGGCAGACGAAGCGGCCGGGCAGACTCTTCCTTACGATTTCGAGGCTGACAGCAGGCAAATCCCGGCCGATTCAGATGGCTACGTCCAGTATATCGGCGGTGATGTGCTGATGCGGATCGCTACCAAGAATGATCTTGTTCTGTCGATCGCAGCTCGCCCCGGCGTGTTTGTCACACAAGGCGCGTGCGTGATTACAGCCTATCCGAAGGCAAGGGTTTCGGACGAAATCGACGAGGATCTGCGCGGTGCGGTCGTCATCGGACGGGATCGGACACCCTATCAGGACCTGGAGTTCGCGATCCGCCGCATCTGTCAACGCCGGAGCAAATATGCGCCAGTTGGCCGGAGGAAATATGTGCCAGGTGACGTCATGAGAAGGGCCCCGATCGGGGCCCTTCTCATGAC
>NZ_JAZHLK010000161.1:0-602 GCF_036549515.1 Aurantimonas sp. E1-2-R+4
TACAGCATCTGGAACTGCGCCACGCCGCTGTCGGCGATCTCTGCCACCCGCGTCGCCAGTTCCTGGATCCCCTTCGAGCCCTCGGCCCAGTGCTTGCACAGGATCGCCTCCGAGCCCTGGCTCGTCACATAGTCCTTGCAGGCTTGGATCTCGGCCTCGGTGTCGCCGGCAAAGTGATTGATCGCCACCACCGCGGGAACGCCGAAACCCTTGATGTTCTCGATGTGCCGGCCGAGATTGGCGCAGCCGTCCTTGACCGCCTGCACGTTCTCGGCCGCCAGATCCTGCTTCTTGACGCCGCCATTCATCTTCATCGCACGGATGGTGGCGACGATGACGATCGCCGCCGGGGCGAGACCGGCCTTGCGGCACTTGATGTTCATGAACTTCTCGGCGCCGAGATCGGCCCCGAAGCCGGCTTCCGTCACCACGTAGTCGTTCAGCTTCAGCGCCGTCTTGGTGGCGACGACCGAGTTGCAGCCATGGGCGATGTTGGCGAACGGGCCGCCATGCACGAAGGCCGGGTTGTTCTCCAGCGTCTGCACCAGATTGGGCTGCATGGCGTCCTTGAGCAGAACCGTCATCGCGCCGTCGGCCTTCAG
>NZ_JAZHLK010000162.1:0-600 GCF_036549515.1 Aurantimonas sp. E1-2-R+4
CGACGATCTCTGGCGTGCAGTCGGCAACATCTGCGACCTGTTCGAGCCCGAAGAATGTTGGAACTACCTCAAGGCCGCTGGCTATGTTGCAGATTAATCGCCTGACGCTCTAAACTAGCTGATAGGGCAAAAGGGGCACCGGACGCAGGGAACATAGTAAGGTTCTCAGAACGCTTGAGCTTGTGCCATGCTTGATCCAACCTGGATTGCCCCTTCGCTCCAGAGAAGGTTCGACGTCAGGTCCATCCCCTCCGCCATTATCCCCTCAGCGAACATCCTCCGGTCAGATAGTGGACTGTGCACGGCCCCCTGCCCTGCGGCCTTCACCGGTTCAAGTCCTTGACTGCATATCGGCCGATAGACCATGTCTCGCTCTCTCTTCGCCGGCTTTTCTCCAAAGCTTTGCACTGCGCCCGAATAGTGCGGAATTCGGAATTCCTGCATTTTCTGCGAGTTAGCGAAAGATCGCCCCTCGCGGATTTGGACATTAGAGCATCCGGCGAATAATTTGAATCGACGGGTTCCCATTTGATGTTCGGTTTGATTCTCTGTGAGCAGGAGGTGCTCTATGGGAAAGGCTGTTTCATCAGATTTGCGGGA
>NZ_JAZHLK010000163.1:0-596 GCF_036549515.1 Aurantimonas sp. E1-2-R+4
GTATAGAGCGACGATTGGGATGAGCGGCAGCGTCAATTACGATAAGCGCCTGCGGTCGAGGTCGAAGGTTTCCTAATTGTCGCGCGAGGTCAAGGTCAGGACTGCGCGTCAATTAGGATGAGCGGTCGGCTTATCTTTTGTCGATAGATCCCGGGACTGTGCGGTTTTTCGCCGATAGCTGTCGGTGTTCATCTCCAGGATAATGGCGTGATGGACGAGCCTGTCGATCGCGGCGACGGTCATGGCGGGATCGGGAAAGATCGAATCCCAAGCCCCAAAGGGCTGGTTTGCGGTGATCATCATGGACCGGCGCTCGTATCGGGCGCTGATGAGTTCGAACAGGACGCTCGTCTCGGCCTGGCTCTTCTGGACGTAGGATAGATCGTCGAGGACGAGCAGGTGATATTTGTCGAGCTTCTCGATCGCCGATGCGAGCTTCAGTTCCTGCCGGGCGGTCTGAAGTTGCTGGACAAGGTCGGTAGTTCTTGCGAACAGGACGCGATATCCGGCGTCGATCAGCGCATGACCGAGCGCCGCCGAAAGATGGGTCTTTCCCACGCCTGGCGGGCCGAAACACAAAATATTGGTGCCCTGAC
>NZ_JAZHLK010000164.1:0-582 GCF_036549515.1 Aurantimonas sp. E1-2-R+4
TCGACTTCCGCCATCAGCGCCCGCACCGCGTCCTCGCCGATCTCCTTGTTGGAATCCTCCAGCGCCGCCAGCGCCGAACCCTTCACGATCGGGATGTCGTCGCCCGGGAACTCGTAGGACGACAGAAGCTCGCGAACCTCGAGCTCGACCAGCTCCAGAAGCTCCTCGTCGTCGACCTGGTCGACCTTGTTCAGGAACACCACCACCGCCGGAACGCCGACCTGGCGCGCCAGAAGAATGTGCTCGCGGGTCTGCGGCATCGGGCCGTCCGCCGCCGACACCACCAGGATCGCGCCATCCATCTGCGCCGCACCGGTGATCATGTTCTTCACGTAATCGGCGTGGCCCGGGCAGTCGACATGCGCGTAATGCCGCGCTTCCGTCTCGTACTCCACATGCGCCGTCGAAATCGTGATCCCGCGCGCCTTCTCCTCCGGCGCCGCGTCGATCTGGTCGTAGGCGCGGTACTCGCCGAAATACTTCGTGATCGCCGCCGTCAACGACGTCTTGCCGTGATCAACGTGACCAATCGTCCCGATGTTCACATGCGGCTTGTTGCGCTCGAATTTGCTCTTGGCCATC
>NZ_JAZHLK010000165.1:0-580 GCF_036549515.1 Aurantimonas sp. E1-2-R+4
ATTCGGTGTCAACGTCGGAGCAAAACCGGGCCAGTGGTGCGGAGTAAAAGCAGGCCACTGGCGTGAGGGGCACGACACAGGAAAGGGCCCGATCGGGCCCTTTCCTGTGTCGTGGGGGATGTCCTGAGGATCAGGGGTCGGTGATTTCGCCGGTCCCGGGATCGAAGACGTCGGCAGTGGCCTGGTTTTGCTCCGCCGTGGCGGCGGCCCGGCGCGGTCCGGCGGATTGTTTGAGACGATAGCTGTCGCCGTTCATCGTCAGGATGTGGACGTGGTGGGTCAGGCGATCGAGCAGTGCGCCGGTCAGCCGTTCGGATCCGAGAACGCTCGTCCAGTCCTCGAAGGGGAGATTGGATGTGACGATGGTCGAGCCACGCTCGTAGCGCTGGGAGAAGACCTCGAACAGGAGTTCGGCGCCAGTCGGCGACAGCGGCACGTAGCCGAGTTCGTCGACGATCAGCAGCTTCACGGCCTGGAGATCGCGCTGCAGCTTCAGAAGGCGGCGCTCGTCGCGAGCCTCCATCAGTTGATGAACGAGAGCCGCCGTCGTCGTGAACGCGACGGTGAAGCCTTTCTGGCA
>NZ_JAZHLK010000166.1:0-579 GCF_036549515.1 Aurantimonas sp. E1-2-R+4
ATAGCCCCGGTCGGCGATCAGGCTGGAGGCCGGCGGCAGGGCGTCGAGCACGAGACGGGCGCCCTTGTGGTCGCTCATCTGACCTTCCGACAAGAGCAGGATGATCGGCCGGCCATCATCGTCGCAGACGGCATGGAGCTTGGAGTTCAGGCCGCCTTTGGTGCGCCCGATACGTCGGGGAACATCCCCTTTTTTAGAAGGCTCGCCGCCGTCCGGTGGGCCTTCAGATGGGTCGCGTCGATCATGATGCGTTCGGGCCTCGGCCCTTCGCCCGCCAAAGCCGAGAATACCCGGTTGAAGACACCGAGCCGGCTCCAGCGGATGAAGCGGTTGTACAGCGTCTTGTGCGGGCCATAACCGGCCGGCGCGTCCTTCCACTGCAAACCGTTGCGGATCACATAGACGATGCCGCTCACCACCCGCCGGTCATCGACGCGAGGAACCCCGTGCGACAAAGGGAAATGCGGCGATATCCGCGCCATCTGGCGCTCGCTCAGCAAAAACAAACCAGCCATCAGAACCTCCTTGACGGAAGCTCTGAATCACACATCAAGAGAAATTAATAGGTCCTGAGCCTAG
>NZ_JAZHLK010000167.1:0-565 GCF_036549515.1 Aurantimonas sp. E1-2-R+4
TGCTCCCGACGGACCCGCTGATCGACCTGACGAGGGAGCGCCAGCTTTTAGCCGATGACGAAAAAGCCCAGCGCCAGCGCCTAGCCAGGCAGGAGTTTAATGACACCATCAGATCGGCCGCCGAGGATGTGCTGACGGCTGCGAGGCTGAGGGGGACGGTCGATAGCGACGCGACCAAACTTGCCCTCAACGGCGTGCTTCGAGCCCACATCGAGAACGTCCGCATCCTCCGTGCGATGTTGGAGGGTGACTACCCTGCCACGGCCCCACGAGACCCCATGTTTGCCGGCATGGCCCCGACTGGTCTTCCGCCCTTACCGGGAGAGCCGGCGGAATATGATCCACATGCCTTGACCTTGTCGACGGCAACCGAGCGATACTGTCATCAGCACGCGGGCAAGACATGGGTGCCGAAGACGGCGGCTGATCAGCTACGAGTGTGCTCGATCGCCGTCGGCATCATCGGGGGCGAGAAGCTGGTTCGTGCCCTTGATACGGCCGACGTAATTTCCCTTCGTGACGCCCTGCAACGCCTGCCTTCAAACTACACGAAGCTGGCCGCGAC
>NZ_JAZHLK010000168.1:0-520 GCF_036549515.1 Aurantimonas sp. E1-2-R+4
CCGTGTGAAGGGGAACCGGTGCTGCCATGACAAACCTCCGTTTGTCACAGTGATTCAGAATTCTGTCAGCTTGGGAATCCCCGAAGAGTCGGCCTTCGCTCCCGTTGGTATAAAATGCATTTCCGCCGCCGAGCCTCAATTCCCGTAGGCAGTAGCGACCGAGTGAGGTCCTGTAGCTTGGCCGAATAAAGCGTTGCCCTCCGAAGGCGAAGGCCACTGGTTCGAATCCAGTCGGGTGCGCAGCCTTGGATAAAAGTGAGAACTGTCCGGCCCGGAGACATGGGTAACAGAGCGTACCTAAGAGTCGGTCCGGAAAGTTGTTCAATTTGAACAAAGCCTTCGCAGCATTAGGCGGATAGACGCCAGTTTGAGGAATGCGAGCGCGTTGCGCGACAGGTTCTCGAAAACCTTGGCCAGCCTTCGGCATCGCCCCAGCCATGCGAACGTCCGTTCGACCACCCAGCGTCTCGGCAGAACCTCAAAACCCCTGGCTGTGTCGGATCGCTTCACGATCGCGGTC
>NZ_JAZHLK010000169.1:0-511 GCF_036549515.1 Aurantimonas sp. E1-2-R+4
CCGCATATTATACTTGCCATACCCACATCGATCGACTATATAGGAGTCACAAGGAGTTAGATCGATGTCCGTCCTTTCAGACCGCCACTTCCACGACGAAGCCGCCGCCTACCGTTTCGTAGAGGCCCGCATCTGGCCGAATGGCCCGGTTTGCCCGCATTGCGGCGGTGTCGAGCGCATCTCCGCCATGAAGGGCAAGAGCACCCGCATTGGCACCTATAAGTGCTACCAGTGCCGCAAGCCCTTCACCGTGAAGGTCGGCACCGTCTTCGAGGCGAGCCATGTGAAGATGCACCTGTGGCTCCAGGCGATATTCCTGATGGCGTCTTCCAAGAAGGGCATCAGCTCCAATCAGCTTCACCGGACCCTTGGCGTCACCCTCAAGACCGCTTGGTTCATGTCGCACCGTATCCGCGAAGCGATGCGCGGCGGATCACTCGGCCCGCTGGGCGGCAATGGCGAAATCGTCGAGGTCGACGAAACCTACTTTGGACACCGGGCCGAAAGACGG
>NZ_JAZHLK010000017.1:0-77988 GCF_036549515.1 Aurantimonas sp. E1-2-R+4
TCCCGCAAATCTGATGAAACAGCCTTTCCCATGAAGCACCTCCTGCTCACAGAGAATCAAACCGAACATCAAATGGGAACCCGTCGATTCAAATTATTCGCCGGATGCTCTAGTGGATTAAATTTGACATTTGATACCCACGTGCGGCGGACTCGAAATCAAATGTCAAATTTGAAAAATCCACGAGAGTCATAAAGTTGCTAGTGGTCCTTTGATTTCGACATTTGCTTGCCAGGGTGCTCCAAGCGGGATGCAAATGTCGAAATCGGACCACTAGGCGATCAGATCGCAGAAGCGGTCGATCTCAGCTTCCGCGGTCGACCAGCTGGTCACCAGGCGAACCAGGGTCTCGTCATCGCCGACGAGGTCGTGCACCCCATGTGGCGGATTCCAGTCGTAGAACACGGCGCCTTTGCCGCGCAAAGTCTCGGCGAGACCGGAATCGAGAATGGCGAAGCTCTCGTTGGTATGGGTCTCCCACGCCTGTCGCGCGTGCGGGCTCGCGTCGATTCCGGCGCGCAGGCGATCGGCCATGCGATTGGCGTGGCCCGCAAGGTCGAGCCACAAATCGTCCTCGAGATAGGCCATGAACTGGGCGGCGACGAAGCGCGTCTTGGAAAATAGCTGGGCGCCGCGCTTGCGGATGTAAGGAAACTGGCGAGCCTTGTCCGGATCGAAGAAGACGACGGCTTCGGCGCACCAGCAGCCGTTCTTGGTGGCGCCGAAGGACAGGATGTCGACGCCGCGCTTCCAGGTCATCTCGGCCGGCGTCAGACCGGTGGCGACGAGGCCGTTGGCAAAGCGCGCGCCGTCCATGTGCAGCGTCAGGCCGCGGGCATGGGCGATGCGGGCGATCGTCTCGATCTCGTCGCCCGAATAGAGTGTGCCTGCTTCGCCCGGCTGGCTGATCGTCACGGCCATCGGCTGACCCGCATGGACGAAATCCGGCTTGAAGCGGGCAATCTCGCGCTGGAGGTTGAGCGGATCGATCTTGCCGTCGGCCCCGTCGATCGGTGCCAGGCGGGCGCCATGGGTGAAGAATTCCGGCGCGCCGCACTCGTCCTCGATGACATGGGCCTCGCGGTGGCAGAGCACGACGCCGCCCGGCCGGTTCACGGCGGCGAATGCCAATGAGTTGGCGGCCGTGCCGGTGCCGACGAAAAACACCGCCACCTCGCGTTCGAAAATCTCGTCGAAGCGGCGCTCGACGGTCTTGTCGAGGTCACTGGCGCCATAGGCGGCGGCCATGCCGTCGCCATGGGCGGAAAGTGCCGAATTGATCGCCGGATGGGCGCCGGACCAGTTGTCGGAAGCGAAAATCATGGCGGTGCCGTATCGCGCCGCGTCGCCAAGGGCAAGACAGGTTCATGACGAAGCTGGAGATGGCGGCGACCGCTTCCCTTGGCTTGCCGGTGGCGATGACATCCGCTCACCTTCGCGTGTCTGATCTCCGCGAGGACGGATTTGTCGTGCCCAAGCTCGCATCGGGATGCTAGCAGCACCGAATGGCGACCGCGAAATCCATGACGACTGGCAAGGGCCCGGGCATATTTCTCCGCTGGGTGCTTCCGGTGATCGGGGCCGCCGTCGCGCTCGCAACCCTGTTCTGGCTTTACCGGGGCCTTGACGTTGGTCGATTTCTGTCGGCGGTCGCGACCGCTCACATGGGCTGGCTGGTCATGCTGGCGGCAACGATCCTGCTCGAGCAACTGACCCGCGGCTGGAAATGGCGCCAGATCCTGTTCGATCTGAAGCCGATTTCGACCGTCAGGCTGTTCGGGGCGATCATGGCGGGCTACGGGGTCGCGATTGTCGTTCCGCTCGGCGTCAGCCCGCTGGTGCGCTCATGGCTCATCGCGCGGCTGGAGGGGCTACGGATGGCCAGCGTGCTCATGACATCGGCGATCGAGCGATTCCTGGACGGAATCGTCTTCGCGTTGCTCGCTGCTTTCGTGGCGCTGGCCGGCCGAACTCCGGATGTCGACGGCGATGTGAGGATGGGGCTCGCGGTCGCGGGCGGCCTGAACCTCCTGTTGTTTTCCGGGCTGTTGTACCTGCTTTTCATCGGGCGCTCGCCGCTGGGCCGTGAGAACGCTCGGCTCAGCCGCTGCATCGACTGGCTGGCCGCCAGGGGGCGGGGGCGGCTCGACGGGCTGAGGCAGGCGGTTCGCGACGGTATCGTCTGGCCGCGTGATCGCAACCGCCAGATCGGGGCGGTGCTGGCCAGCGTGGTGATGAAGCTCATCGCGGTGACGCATTTCCTCTGGGCCGGTCTGGCGGTCGGTATCGTGCTGGCTCCGCTCGACTATCTTTTCCTGATGATTTTCGCGGGTTTTGCTCTGGTGCTGGCCCGGTTTGTCCGCGTCCCCGGCGGTTTCGTCATCGGCTCCGGCTTCGCGTTGAAGCTGCTCGGGGTACCCGACGAGCAGGCGCTGGCGATGATCCTGTTCAACCACGTTCTCACCATCGCGTTGATGGTCGTGATCGGCCTGTTGTTTCTGTGGCGGAGCGGAATCGATATTCGGCAGGCGCGAGAGGCCGAGTCGAAGGTCGAGGAGATCGTCTGACATCCGCTCCCGTTGCCGACGACGAAAAGCGTCGGCCGGCTCTATGAATCGGCCAAGATGGTGTTCGGCAGGCGCACGGTTACGGTGGTTCCGTTCGAGCCGGAGCCCATAGCCATGGTGCCGCCGATCTGCTTGACGAACGCGTCAACAAAGCGTGAGCCGAGCCCGGAACTTTCACCCGCCGGGGTTATGCCGACACCGTTATCGTGAACGGTCATGACCACTTCGCCGTCCCGCAGCCGGAACCCCATCGTCAGCTCGCCTTTCCCGGCTGGAAAGGCGTGTTTGATCGCATTGGTCGACAGCTCGTTGAGGATCAGGCCCAGCGGGACGGCATGATCGGACTGGATAGAGAGCGGTTCCGCTTCGATGTGGATTCGGATGCCCGAATCCTCAGCGAGCAGGCTCGATCGAATGCTCTTTGCGATGCCATCGAGGTAGTCCGGCATCGACACGGGGCCCAATGCGCTGGAATGGGCAATTACGTCATAGAGTTCGGCAACAGCGCCAATGCGGGTTTGCATGGCGCGATAGCCTTCCCGGCAGGGCTCCGCCGCACGGCGAAGCTCGAAGGCGACGAAGGCGGAAATCAACTGCAGGTTGTTCTTGATGCGATGAGCGAGTTCGCCGGCGAGCATCTCGCGGTGGCGATCGAGAAGTGTGGCGTCGGTCGCATCCTCGAAGACCACCAGCAATCGCGTGACATGATTGCCGGGACGAAAGATCTTCCGTGCGTCGATCTTGAAAATTCGTCGGCCAAGGCCGGGAAATTCGTCCTCGAGCAGGAAGCCGTCGACGGGTGTGTCGTCCGGCACCACGCGATCAAGCAACCGCGTCAGGGCTGTCACATCCCATTGCCCTTGCCCCAGACTTCGTAGTGAACGCCCGACGACCCGATCCGCCGAGGCATCGAACAGTCGCAGGAACGCGCGACTTGCCGTCACGACCGTCATGTCGGACTCCAAGATCACCAGAGGGTCGCGGATCGTGTCGACGATGTTCTGGGCCAGTCGGAAATTCCGCTCCGCCTCCCGTTGCTGCGCGCGTAGCTCGGTGACATCCTCGATGACCAGCAGAAAGAACTCGACATCGTTACCGGGTCGATAGACCTTGCGGGCGTTCAGCCGCATGCTCTTCAGGCCAATATCGGGAAATTCATGCGCGATCTCGTAGCCTTCGACGACTTGGTTCTCGGGGATCAGCCGCTCCAGAAGGTGCCGTAGTTCGGGAATGTCCCACTGCCCGTTTCCCAGATCGAAAAGCCGCTGTCCGATTGTCCGCTCGGGCGTCGTATGGAATGTCGAATAGAAGTTTCGATTGGCGGAGGCGATTGTCAGGGAGGTGTCCAGGACCAGCAGGCCGTTGGTGATCGTATCGACGATGTCGGTGGCGGAAATGGCTTCCATATTGAGATCCTGCAAATCCTGCTTTCCCATTTGCCGCGTCTGCGCTTGTCCAGGCTTGGCCGCGCCAGCTCCATTCACCGTTAGCAGGCTGAACGTCGAATGTCCCTCGGTTTGCCGGGCCCGTTGACCCGGAACCTGGACAGGCTCTTGCCGATCCGCGATCGTTCTGCCATATTGCCGCCGATAGGACAGCACTGCTGTCATAATATGATGCAAATGTGCCGTCCGGGCGCGCGCTTCGCGCCTAAAAGACGCGGCCGGGTTCTATCCTGACGCCAGAGGTCGTGCGACAAGCCGGCTGAAATTGAATGCTCGGGCGGCGGCCGGACGCGGGGACATACCCCGAGGGCCACGCCGAACCGGGCCCAAAAGTGCGGCCGCAAATGGCCGGACGAAGACACGGGCGCGGCTGAACGCCGGCGCCGCGACGACGGGAGACGACGCGATGACGAATCTGTCCAACGCCGAAACCTTCGAGACAGCAGTCTCGACCACCGACGTCGCCGCCGCGATCAAACCGCGCACGGCGCCCGGACGGACGGGGCTCTACGACCCGCGCAACGAACACGATGCCTGCGGCGTCGGATTCATCGCCCATATGAAGAACGAAAAGTCCCACTCGATCATCGAGAAGGGCTTGCAGATCCTCCAGAACCTGACCCACCGCGGCGCGGTCGGGGCAGACCCGCTGATGGGCGACGGGGCGGGAATGCTCGTCCAGATTCCGCATGATTTCTTCAAGGAGGAGATGGCGGCTCAGAGCGTCGATCTGCCGGAGCCCGGTGAATACGGCGTGGGTCATGTCTTCATGCCGAGGGACGCCGAACAGCGGCGCCACATCGAGACGGTGTTCGAGGACGTGGCGCGCGAGGAAGGCCAGACGGTGCTCGGCTGGCGCGACGTGCCGGTGTCGAACGATCAGCTTTCCCAGGCGCCCGAGATCGTCGCGACGGAGCCCGTGCATCGGCAAATCTTTATCGCGCGGAGCGCATCGGTGACCGCCGACGATTTCGAGCGTCGGCTCTTCATCCTGCGCAAGGTCGTCTCGAACCGCGTCTATTCGGAGGCCAAGGGCGAGGACATCGGCTTTTACGTGGTGTCGCTGTCCTCGCGGACGATCGTCTACAAGGGAATGTTCCTGGCCTATCAGCTTGGCCCGTACTACGCCGACCTGACGGACCCGCGCTTCACCAGCGCGCTCGCCCTCGTTCACCAGCGGTTCTCAACCAACACGTTCCCGTCCTGGAAGCTCGCGCATCCCTATCGGATGGTCGCCCATAATGGCGAGATCAACACTCTGCGTGGCAACGTCAACTGGATGGCGGCGCGTCAGGCATCGGTCGATTCGGAGCTGTTCGGCAACGATATCTCCAAGCTCTGGCCGATCTCCTACGAGGGTCAGTCGGATACAGCCTGCTTCGACAACGCGCTGGAGTTCCTGACCGAGGGCGGCTATCCGCTCGCCCACGCCATGATGATGCTGATCCCGGAAGCCTGGGCCGGCAACAAGCAGATGGCGAAGGATACGCAGGCCTTCTACGAATATCACGCGGCGCTGATGGAGCCCTGGGACGGGCCGGCGGCCGTGGCCTTCACCGACGGAAGGCAGATCGGTGCGACGCTCGACCGCAATGGCTTGCGCCCGGCGCGTTACGTCGTCACCGACGACGATCTCGTCATCATGGCCTCGGAAGCCGGAACGCTGGAAATCCCTGAAGAGCGGATCATCACCAAGTGGCGGCTGCAGCCGGGCCGGATGCTTTTGATCGACCTCGAAAAGGGCCGGATCGTCTCCGACGACGAGATCAAACGCGAGATGGCTGGCGCGCACCCCTATCGTGACTGGCTGAAGAACACCCAGATCATCCTGGAAGATTTGAAGCCGGTGGCGCCGCGGGCGTCGCGCTCCGACGTCTCGCTGCTCGATCGCGAGCAGGCCTTCGGCTACACGATCGAGGAGACCCGAACGCTGATGGCGCCGATGGCCACCACCGGCCAGGAAGCGATCGGCTCGATGGGCACCGACACACCGATCTCGGCGATGTCGTCCAGCTCGAAGCTGCTCTACACCTATTTCAAGCAGAACTTCGCCCAGGTCACCAATCCGCCGATCGACCCGATCCGCGAGGAATTGGTGATGAGCCTGGTCTCGTTCATCGGGCCGCGGCCGAACATCTTCGATCTGGAAGGCTCCTCGCGCCGCAAGCGGCTGGAGGTTCGCCAGCCGATCCTGACAAATGGCGACCTCGAGAAAATCCGCAATATTGGCCATACCGAGGATCGCTTCGACACCAAGACGCTCGACATGACCTATGCGGCAGAAAGCGGCGCGGCGGGCATGGCGGGGGCGCTTGATCGGCTGTGCGAACGTGCCGAGGCGGCGGTCGTCGGCGGTTACAACATCATCATCCTGTCGGACCGCCAGGTCGGCCCGGACCGGATTCCGATCCCGGCGCTGCTCGCCTGCGCGGCGGTCCATCACCACCTGATCCGCAAGGGCTTGCGTACGGCGGCCGGGCTCGTGATCGAATCCGGCGAGCCGCGCGAGGTCCATCACTTCGCGTGCCTGGCCGGCTACGGGGCCGAGGCGATCAACCCCTATCTCGCCTTCGACACGCTGCTCGAGATGCACCGGCGCCAGGAATTCCCGCCGGAGGTCGATCCGAACGAGGTCGTCACCCGCTACATCAAGTCGGTGGGCAAGGGGCTTTTGAAGGTGATGTCCAAGATGGGCATCTCGACCTACCAGTCCTATTGCGGCGCCCAGATATTCGATGCGGTCGGCCTGCAGACGGACTTCGTCGAGCGGTATTTCACCGGTACGGCGACGACCATTGAAGGCGTCGGCCTCGACGAGGTGGCGCGCGAGACGGCCGAGCGCCATGCCCGCGCCTTCTCCGACGATCCGGTGCTGGCCCGGTCGCTAGAGATCGGCGGTGAGTATGTCTACCGGATGCGCGGCGAGAGCCACATCTGGTCGCCTGACGCGGTGGCGACGCTGCAGCACGCGGTGCGGACCGATTCCTGGGAGAAGTACCAGGACTACGCCAAGATGGTGAACGAGTCCGCTGTCCAAAACTCCACCATCCGGGGCCTCTTCCGCATCAAGGCCGCCGAGGAGGCGGGGCGTGCGCCGGTGCCGCTGGACGAGGTGGAACCGGCCAAGGACATCGTCAAGCGCTTCTGCACCGGGGCGATGAGCTTCGGCTCGATCTCGCGCGAGGCACACACGACGCTGGCCCGGGCGATGAACCGCATCGGCGGCAAGTCGAACACCGGCGAGGGCGGCGAGGAATCCGACCGGTTCACGCCGCTGCGCGACGGCTCGGCGAATCCGGAGCGCTCCGCGATCAAGCAGATCGCATCGGGCCGGTTCGGCGTGACGACGGAATATCTGGTCAACGCCGACATGCTGCAGATCAAGGTCGCGCAAGGGGCCAAGCCCGGCGAGGGCGGGCAGCTGCCTGGCCACAAGGTCGACGCGACCATCGCCAAGACCCGGCACTCGACGCCCGGCGTCGGCCTGATCTCGCCGCCCCCGCACCACGACATCTATTCGATCGAGGATCTGGCGCAGCTGATCTACGATCTGAAGAACGTCAATTCGGCGGCCGATATTTCGGTGAAGCTGGTATCCGAGGTCGGCGTCGGCACGGTCGCGGCGGGCGTCGCCAAGGCGCGCGCCGACCATATCATCGTCGCCGGCTACGACGGCGGCACTGGCGCCTCACCGCTGACCTCGATCAAGCACGCCGGCAGCCCCTGGGAAATGGGCCTTGCCGAGACCCAGCAGACGCTGGTGTTGAACGGCCTGCGCTCGCGCATCTGCCTGCAGGTCGACGGGGGTCTCAGGACCGGTCGCGACGTCATCGTCGGGGCGCTGCTCGGCGCCGACGAGTTCGGCTTCTCGACGGCGCCGCTGATCGCTGCCGGCTGCATCATGATGCGCAAGTGCCACCTCAACACCTGCCCGGTCGGCGTCGCGACGCAGGATCCGGTCCTGCGCAAGCGCTTCAAGGGCACGCCCGAGCATGTGATCAACTTCTTCTTCTACGTGGCGGAAGAGGTTCGCATGATCATGGCGGAGATGGGCGTGCGCCATCTGTCCGAACTGATCGGTGAGTCGCAATTGCTCGACCGCAAGGAGATGATCGACCACTGGAAGGCCAAGGGGCTCGACTTCTCCAAGGTGTTCTTCAAGCCGGACGCGCCGGCCGAGGAACTGCGCTGGACCAAGCGTCAGGAGCACCCGATCATCGATATTCTCGACCGTAAACTGATCGTCGAGGCCGAACCGGCCCTGACGGCGCGGCAGATTGTGGTGATCGAAACGCCGATCACCAATGTCGATCGCTCGACCGGGGCGATGCTGTCGGGCGAAGTCGCCAAGCGCTACGGCCTGAAGGGGCTGCGCGACGATACGATCACGGTGAAGCTCAGCGGCACCGCCGGACAGAGCTTCGGCGCGTTTCTCGCGCGCGGTATAACCTTCGAGTTGACCGGCGACGGCAACGACTATGTCGGCAAGGGGCTCTCGGGCGGCCGCATCGTCGTCAAGCCGCGCGCCAACTCCCGCGTCGTGCCGGAGGAGTCGATCATCGTCGGCAATACCGTGCTCTATGGCGCGATCTCGGGCGAATGCTATTTTCGGGGCGTCGCCGGCGAGCGCTTCGCGGTCCGCAATTCTGGCGCGATCGCGGTTGTCGAGGGTGTCGGCGATCATGGCTGCGAATACATGACCGGTGGCCTTGTGGTGATCCTTGGCGAGACCGGCCGTAACTTCGCGGCCGGCATGTCGGGCGGCGTCGCCTATGTCTACGATGCGGTTGGCGACTTCGCCGAGCGCTGCAACATGGCGATGGTCGATCTGGAGCCGGTGCCCGAGGAGGACGATCTCCTTGAGAAGCTGCATCACCATGGCGGCGACCTTGCCTATAAGGGCCGTGTCGACGTTTCCTCGGACATGACCGGCCATGACGACGAGCGGCTGTTCCAGCTGATCTCCAATCATCTCCATTACACCGGCTCGGGCCGGGCGGCGGAAATGCTGGAGAACTGGGAGGTTCACCGGCCGAAATTCGTCAAGGTGATGCCGGTCGAGTACCGCCGGGCGCTGCAGGAGATGGAGCGCATGCGCATGGGCGTGGCGGCGGAGTAGCGACTTTCTCAGCGTCTTTCCATCCAGCCGACGAACCGGTGTTGTCGCGTGTGCCAGAGCCGCACGGCACCGTCGGCAGCCCCCCGGATGGTCGACTTTCCACGGGAAATGCGGCATCAGCGCAGGCAAAGTGGCTCCGGCTCGGCGGCGCCTGTATTCAGATTGAACCGGGTCCGGAGTGGGGCGACAGCGCGCTCCTCGGGCTTCGTTCCAGGAAGTGCTCCCGGCTTGAGACGAGCTGGAAGAATGGAGTGACGGCATGGGCAAGGTAACCGGATTTCTCGAGATCGATCGGCAGACGCACAAGTATCAGCCGGCATCCGATCGCATTCGCCATTTCCGCGAGTTCACATTGCCGATGTCGGACGAGGAAGTCGGCAAGCAGGCGGCGCGCTGCATGGACTGCGGCATTCCCTATTGCCACGGGCCGACGGGCTGTCCGATCCACAACCAGATCCCGGACTGGAACGATCTCGTCTACCAGGGCGACTGGGAGACGGCGATCCGCAACCTGCATTCGACCAACAATTTTCCCGAGTTCACCGGCCGTATCTGCCCGGCGCCTTGCGAGGAAGCCTGTACGCTGAACCTCGAAGACGTGCCGGTGGCGATTAAGACGGTCGAACAGGCACTGGCCGACAAGGCGCACAAGCTTGGGCTGATCAAGCCGCAACCGGCCAAGACCAAGACAGGCAAGCGAGTCGCGATCATCGGCTCCGGGCCGGCGGGTCTTGCCGCCGCGCAGCAGCTTGGCCGCGCTGGCCATGACGTGCATGTATTCGAGCGGGAATCGCGTCCCGGCGGCCTGATGCGCTACGGCATTCCGGACTTCAAGATGGAGAAGCACTGGATCGACCGGCGCGTCGCGCAGATGGAAGGCGAGGGGGTCACCTTCTTCTGCGGCGTCAATGTCGGCAAGGACAAGCGGGTCGAGGAACTGACCGCCGAATACGACGCGGTGCTGTTCTGCGGCGGCGCCGAGCGCCCGCGCGACGCCGGGATTCCCGACGAGGGGCTGACCGGTATCTACGATGCGATGCCCTATCTCGTGCAGCAGAATCGCCGGGTCGCCAATGAGAATATCGCCAGCGTCGGCTGGCCCAGCGAGGAGATATGGGCCGGTGGCAAGCATGTCGTCGTGGTCGGCGGCGGCGACACGGCATCGGATTGCGTCGGCACGGCCTTCCGCCAGGGCGCGGTCAAGGTGACGCAGCTCGACATTCGCCCGCAGCCGCCGAAGACCGAGAATAAGCTCGAAGTCTGGCCCTATTGGGCAACCAAGATGCGGACTTCGTCGAGCCAGGCGGAAGGCGCGATCCGCGAATTCCAGATCGCGACGCTCGCATTCGTCGGCGAGGACGGCATTCTGACCGGCGTCGAGTGCGCGGAAGTCGACGAGCAACGCAAGCCGCTGCCCGGAACCGAGTTCGTCATCAAGGCGGATCTCGCCTTCATCGCCATCGGCTTCGCCGGTCCGTTCATGGACAGCTTCATGCGCGACGCGGGCGATGCCCTGGCGACCCGCACCGACCGGCGCGGCAACGTCTCGATCGCGGCCGACGACGACCGCTATCTGACGTCGGTGGACAAGCTCTACGCTGCTGGCGATACGCGGCGGGGCCAGTCCCTGGTCGTCTGGGCGATCCGGGAGGGCCGGCAGGCGGCGCGGGCGATCGATCTCGACCTGATGGGCGAGACAACCCTGCCGCGGTGACGGCGAAAAATGGCCTCGATACCCTGTGATCTATCGCGCGCGTCACTCGCCGCGCCGCGCTTCGTTGATCGCAGTCAGTTGGCCGGGGCGTCGCCCTTGGCGGCCTGGTTATCGTCGGCCCAATCCTGGATGATCGCATCGACGATCGACGGCATTTCTTCCGGCGGCTTGATGCCCTCGGAGGCGCGAACGGCGTTCAGGTCCAGCGAGCCGCGATAGGCAATCGGCGGCCCCTCCGGCACCACGGCGCGGGTCTTTTCGTTCCAGGCGAAATTGTCGGCGCGGCCTTGCACGTCTCCGGTTCCGTTGCCGGCGATGAGGCGGTCGCGCGGCGATGGCTCCAGCGTGAAGCCGCTGGTCGCTCCGCCGCCCAGAAGCGTTTCGGCCCCAGCGAGTGCCGGGTCATCGATGGACATGGGCGCCGCGCTCACCGCGTTGGCGGCATTGCCGAGCGGCGGCAATTGCATGTTCGGCAACTGTTCGTCTGACAGGCTGATCAAGGGAGAGGCGGAGTTCTTCAAGACGCGGGCGATGGCGCGCTCCACGAAAAAGGCCATCTTGTCGTCGCCGGCGTCGGTCATAGTGATGCCGTCGGAATTGCGAAGCTGCACCTGTTGGCCGCTGACCCCTGGACCCGAATAGACGAAGCTGCCATTCGCGTCGACGAAGCCTTCCCAGATATCGACGAACTGGCCGGAAACCTTCGTCGCGCCCTTGCGGTAGAGATCGTTGAGAAAGACCATGTCCTCGCTCATCCGCTCAAATTTGAACGACGGCATTCCGACCCAGATCAGAGGCACATTGCGGTTCTTCACGATCTCGGCGATTTCACCGATGCGCTTTTCGTACTCCGTCGTCCAAGTCTCGGATCGTGGCGACAGCGTTCCCGATCCCATTTCGATCGGCTGCCGGTCGTTGGACCCGATCATCATGACGAGCACCGCCGGCTTTTCTTCGTCGATGATCGGACCCAGATTGTTCGGCCAGTCATAGAAGTCGTCACGCACCAGCCCGGACGAGCCGTTGATCCGGGATTCGACCGTGACCATTTCGTTGTCATCATAGATCGCGTTGAGGCCATCAGCGAGGGAATCGGCAAGGAAATCGCCGACTACCAGCACCTTCTGGGCATTGGCGTCCTTGGGTGTCTGCTCGCTCTCGGCGACCTGCGAGATACTGGCAGGCGTCGTCGCCTTCTGGCTCGCACGTTGCGGCTTTTTGGGTGAACTCGGTCGCGCCTTCCGCTGAACCTTGGCCTTTCTGCTGGCCGTGGCCGGTTTGCGCGCCGAGGGTTTCTTCTTACGGATCACCTTCTTGCGAATGACGCGGCGTTCCGGCACGGCGCGCGTACCACCGCCGAACAGCATCTCCAGGACGGTCCGTGGGCGCTCTTGGGCCGAGGCGGTGCTTGCGGGTGCCAACCCGGTGATCAGGATCGCGAGACCGGCCAAGCTTGCGACGAAGGCCAAGCGCGCCCGCCGCCATCCTGCCATCGTCGCCTGCCGTGCCATCATGGGGCCTCTACTTCCCGCTCTGGGGTCAGTTGCGTCGGAGGAACTCCAACAGTGCCTTGGACGCATTGCCATCCTGCGCCATGCCGGCCCTACCTTGTAACGACATGATCGCCGATTTCGATCCGGAACCGATCTTACCATCGATCTTGCCGTCATAAAGGCCTCTGGAGGCAAGATGCTTTTGGAGTTCGTAGCGCTCCTGGCTGGAAAGCGGCGTGTAACCACGCGGCCAGTCGCGATAGAGCCCACCATATCCGCCGATCCGGTCGCCGAGCATGCCCACGGCGAGCGCATATTTGTCGGCGTTGTTGTAGCTTTTCAGGACGAAGAAGTTCTTCGTCATCAAAAACGCCGGTCCGTTGTCGCCGGCCAGACGAACCAGATTGGCATTGTCCGAGGGATTGGGGAAACCCTTCCCGTTCGGCCGCAGAAATCCAAGGCTTTGCCATTCACCCAGGCTGCGGTTGTCGCGCTCGAGCTTGCCCCGATAGCGGTCCGGAACGACCACTTCGTAACCCCAGGTCTTGCCAGGCTGCCAGCCATTCTTGCGCAAGAGATTGGCAGCCGTGGCGAGCGCGTCGGGGACCGATTCCCAGATGTTCGCGCGACCGTCGCCGTCGATGTCAGCGGCGTAGGCGAGGTAACTGGTTGGGATGAACTGGGTGTGGCCCATGGCACCAGCCCATGAGCTGATCAGCTTGTCCGGAGCGACTTGGCCGGCCTGGGCGATCTTCAACGCCGCGATGAGCTGCTGACGCGCGAATTTGCCGCGGCGCTTGTCGAGATAGGCAAGCGTGGCAAGCGAGCGCGGCAAGCTCTTCATCACGTCGTCGCGGGTGAGAATCTGACCGTAATTTGTCTCCATCGACCAGATCGCCAAAAGGATGTCGCGATCGACGCCGAAACGCTTTTCGATGCGATCGAGCCAGCTGTCATATTTGGCGCGCATCGCATGGCCCTTGGCAACCTGCTCGTCGTTGACGCGGTTGTCGACGTAGTCCCACACCGTGTCCTTGAACTCAGGCTGGTAGCGCGCTTTCTCAAGAACATCCGGATCGGGCGACGTGACGCCCGCGAACGCGGCGCGATAGACGTTGCGGCTGACGCCATTCTTCGCGGCAACGCTCTCGAAATTCTGGATCCACCGCTGGAAACCGGCATCGGCGAAGGCCGGGGCCGCGAGAAAGATCGAGACGACCACCGCGACGAGGGCCGATCCGAGCCATCTCAAGCGGGGTCCGGTCATTCGTTGCATGTGTCTTCTCCTTGGTCATTTCATTCGGCTGAGCGAGGTTGGAAGACTACGGCGAGGTCGTTAAGAGTTCGTTCACCACTCCGCAGGGTCGCGAACCGGCGGTCGACTGGTTTTGCCGAGTTGTTTCGCTATTTCACGGCGAAAAGGCGGCGGGATGCTCAAATAACGACGTCCACCCAGCGGCCTATTCGCGACATGTCGCCACGAATCCGAGGACCAAGCCATCATGAAAAAAGTCAGAAAAGCCGTCTTTCCTGTCGCTGGTCTTGGCACGCGCTTCCTGCCGGCGACGAAATCCATTCCGAAGGAAATGCTGACGGTCGTCGATCGGCCGGTCATCCAGTACGTCGTCGATGAGGCGTGGGAGGCCGGGATCGAGCACCTGATCTTCGTCACCGGCCGCAACAAGGGGGTCATCGAGGACTATTTCGACATCCAGGTCGAGCTTTCCAACACCCTGGCCGAACGCGGCAAGTCGGTGGAACTGGCGCTGCTTGACGATTTGCAGCCGAAGCCAGGCACGGCGAGTTTCACCCGCCAGCAGGCGCCACTCGGCCTCGGGCACGCGGTCTGGTGCGCCCGCGAGCTCGTCGGCAACGAGCCGTTCGCGCTGCTTTTGCCGGACATGATCATGCAGGCGGAAAAGGGCTGTCTGGCGGCGATGGTCGAGCTTTACGAAACCGCCGGCGGCAATGTGATCTCGGTCGAACAATGCGATCCGAACGAGACGCAGAAATACGGCATCGTCGGCGAGGGCGAGGCGGTCGGGGCCGGTTTCCGTGTCGACGGCATGGTGGAAAAACCCCAGCCCGCCGACGCGCCGTCGAATTACTACATTTCGGGCCGCTACATTCTGCAGCCGGAAATCTTCGACATCCTGAAGACCCAGGAAAAAGGCGCCGGCAACGAAATCCAGCTCACCGACGCAATGCTGAAACTGGCGGGCCGCCAGGAATTCTCGGCGTATCCGTTTGCCGGCCGGACCTTCGACTGCGGGTCGAAGGAAGGTTTTGTCGAGGCCAACGTCGCCTTCGCCCTGTGGCGCCCGGATATCCGGGAAAAGGTGATCGATAATATCGAACGGCTGATTCATACGGTGGAGCCGAACGGCGAGGCCGTCGCGGCAAAATAGTGGATGTCGCTCGTCTGGCCTCTTAGCGCTGCAGCTTCACACCGAGACGAATCGTATCGGCGCTGTAGTCGCCGCCAGGCGATTGCGCATAGACTTCCTGATGGTTGTAGAGGCCGGTGAAGGCGAGGGTTCGGTTGAGCCAGTAGGTGATGCCGGTCTCGCCGGTCAGGGTGGTCTCGTCGGCCTGGGGAAGCGTCGAATCGCTGTATTCGGCGCTCAGGGCCGCAGTGAGGTCGGCCCGCGCCGTCAGCACGCGCCGCAGGCCGATGGACCCTTCGTAGGATGTCGTGGTGGACTGGCCTGTGGTGTCAGGATCGAAAGCGGTGCGGGCGGCGATCGTGATGTCCGTCCCGCGTCGCGGCGACCAGACGAGATTGGCGTCGAGGGTTGGCGTGCCGGTCGCCTCGACGGCCGGATCGTCCGGCAGGTTCCAGGCGTAACCTGCGGCGATCTCACCAGTCAGCTTCTCGGTGAGGTTCAGCGCCAGACCCGCGCGCAGCGAGGGAAGCAGCGAATCCCGCTCGACATCGTTCGGCCCCCCGTTGTTCGAATCGTCGAACAAACGCCAACCGACGCTGCCCTCGATGAAGGGCGTGAGCGCCGGCGACAGTTCGTAGCCTGTTCTCAACCCCGCCGTGAGCGTCGTGTAGCTCTGGTCGGGGGAACCCGAGGGCAGGCCAAAATAGGCCTCGCGGGCGGCGGTTCCGGTGCCGGTGACGCGCAGCCGGCCGAAATCGCGCTGAAGTTGCGCCGAGGCCGAGGCGTTGAGGACCTCGGGGCGGTCGGAATTGCGCAGGGTGGTGTCGATTTCGCTAACATCCTCGCGGCGATACGCCACCGCGCCCCTCAGCGTTGCGGTCGTGACGCGGTCGAGGTCGAACCGCAATCGACCATCGACCGCCGCCTCCGGGTCGTCGCGGGTCTCGCCGGAGAAATTTCGGCGGAAGGTGAGACGCGAGTTCAGCTCCGCCTCGTCATGCGACCAGTCGGACAGGAGCCGCGCCGAGATGGTCGTCTCGCTGAAAACGCCGCCTTCTCCGCCTGCGATCTTGTCGAGATTGGTCGAGGCGCCAAGGGTCTGGATCAGCTCGGGATAGAGTATCAGGCTGCCGGCGCGGATGCCGACGGGCGCAAAGGGATCGGCCTCGTGGCGGCGGATAATGCGGCCGATGGCCTCGGCCGGCCGGTTGGTCCGCAGGCTGGAATCAGCGGCCAGAGCTTCGCCGGCGACGCCCGCGGCGAGCGGCGGGTTGCTTGGTTGAAGGCGGGTCGACGGACGGCGGTTCTGCCGGCGCAGTTCGTCTTGCGCGGCTTGATCTTTCGCAGCGTCGTCAACGCGGACGGATCGCGAATCCACGGGCTTGACCGGTTCGGCCGGGCGCGCGCGAAGGATCGTAGTGTCGAGTGCGTCCGCCTTGGTCGCAGGTCCGTCGAACAGGTTGAACTCCCGGATCGACCTCGGGGGCTCGCTGGCCGGAGGCTCCAAGGCCTCGTCGAGCAACGGACGGTCTCGCGGACGCAATGTTGGAGCCGGGGCATTCAATTCTTGGGACGCGCTGCCGAGGGTGCGGGTATTGGTTCGCAAGCCATCGAGACCCCGCGATCCGAGCAGTTCCCCATCGGTCCGAAGTTCCGGCATGGAAAGCGTCTGCCCGAAAGCCGCCACCGGGCCTAGCCCGGATGGGAAAGACGAGGCAAGGCCAAGAGCGGCGGTGGCCAGCGTCAATCGGAATCGGTGGAATGTCCAAACCATCGCGGCGTCGTCTGCACCTTCTGCGAGCACGCGCGGCAAAACCCGAGCTTGCCGATTGGTAAATTTTCATGGTTAAGAAGGCGTTACCGGGGGGGGGGGCGCACCCCGTCGTGGACTTGGAATGCCCGCACATGTCATCATCTGGCCCCAACGGTCTGCGATCGACGGTGATGGAGCCGTTATGGCGGAGCCCGACAGGAGCATGCGACGAACGTGATTCCCAAACCCGAGCCTGACAACGTCGGCGCGCGCCTCGGCGCGCAGTCCGCCGTGCGCACGATCGAGACCGAAGCCGAGGGGCTGATGACGCTGGCGGGTCTGTTGAAGACCGGCATGGCGGCGCCGTTCGAGCGCGTTCTCGATATCATTCAAGGCATCAAGGGCCGGCTGATCGTCACCGGCGTTGGTAAGAGCGGGCATATCGGCGCCAAGATCGCGGCAACCTTCGCCTCGACCGGTACCCCGGCGTTCTTCGTCCATCCGGCCGAGGCCAATCACGGCGATCTCGGCATGATCGGTCGGGACGATGCCATCCTCGCCATGTCGTGGTCCGGGGAGACCGCCGAGCTGAAGGGGATCGTTGCCTATTCACGGCGCTTCCGTATTCCGCTCGTCGCGGTCACGTCCCGCTCCGATTCGACGCTCGGACGCGAGGCCGACGAGGCGCTGACATTGCCGCGGGTCGCCGAAGCCTGTCCGCACGGCCTGGCTCCGACTACCTCGACGACGCTGCAAGTGGCGCTCGGCGACGCCCTTGCCGTCGCGCTGCTTGAGCGTCGCGGCTTCACGCCGGGCGACTTCCGGGTCTTCCATCCCGGTGGTCAGCTGGGTGCGAGCCTGATGCATGTCGGCGACATCATGCATGTCGGCGAGGCGATGCCGCTGGTTCCGTCCGGCACGCCGATGTCGGAAGCGATCATCGTGATGTCGCGCATGGGTTTCGGTTGCGTGGCCGTGGTCGATCCAGATGGGTGCCTCACCGGCATCGTCACCGACGGAGATCTGCGCCGGCATCTGGGCGACGACCTTCTCAGGCAGACGGTCGACGCGGTGATGACCCGCGACCCCAAGACGATCGAGCCGGAAACCCTGACCGTCAAGGCGCTGGACATCGTCAACAGCCTCAACATCACGGCTTTGATGGTGGTGCGCCAAAAGCGACCGGTCGGGATCGTGCATCTGCACGATTTGTTGCGGATCGGCGTCGCCTGACTGCGGGGCACGGCAAACGGCCCGTCAGAGTGGCTGGACAGGCTCCACCGTCAGAACCGATCCCGTCGCGCCGATAATGCGCACGCGGCTGGCCTCGGGCAGATCCGGGCCCTCGACGCTCCACCAGCTATCCTCGATGGCGACGCGGCCGCGACCGTTGACGATCGCCTGGGTCAATACCGCCTCGCGGCCGATCAGACGGCGGGTTCGGCGGTTGAGCAAACCGGATCCGCCGGCCTCGCTTTTCGAGCCGTACCAGCGCCGCCCGAGATAGACGCTGATGGCCGACAGCACGACGAAGGCGAGAACCTGCTGTTCCCAGCCGAACCAGCCGCCGGTGCCGAGAAACAGGGTGTTCATGCCGACGATCAGCGCCGCGATGCCGAAGAAAAGCAGATAAACACCCGGCAGGACGACTTCGAGCGCGAGCAGAACGAGGCCGAGAATCCACCAGCCATAGTCCGACAGTGCCTCGATGATGACGCTCACGCTTCGCTCCGTCCCATCGGCGAATCTGGAGCCCGGTTACCGCTTGCGGGTACGCGCGGGGTAGTTCGCGAAGCGGCCTGGCCGGACTCGCCGAAGGTGGCGCGGGCGACCTCCGCGATGCCGGCGATCGAGCCGATCAGAGACGAGGCTTCCAGCGGCATCAGCACGACACGCTGATTGGGCGCCGAGGCGATCTTGGCGAGGGCTTCGGTGTATTTCTGCGCGACGAAATAGTTGATCGCCTGGATGTCGCCGGCGGCGATCGCCTCGGAGACGACGCGGGTGGCGGTCGCCTCGGCCTCGGCCAGCCGCTCACGCGCCTCGGCTTCGCGCCATGCCGCCTCGCGCTTGCCTTCGGCCTGCAGAATCTGCGACTGTTTCTCGCCCTCGGCCCTCAGGATCGCGGCATTGCGCGAACCTTCGGCTTCCAGGATTTCGGCGCGCTTCTCACGTTCGGCCATCATCTGCCGGGCCATGGAATCGACGAGGTTCTTCGGCGGGTTGATGTCCTTGATCTCGATGCGGGTGATCTTGATCCCCCAACTGCTGGCTGCCTGATCGACAACCCGCAGGATCTTTTCCGAAATCGCGTCGCGGTTCGACAGAAGGTCGTCGAGATCCATCGAGCCCATGACCGAGCGCAGATTGGTCATGACGAGATTGAGAATGGCGTTTTCGAGCCCGGAGACCTCGTAGGCGGCGGCCGCCGCGTCGAGCACCTGATAGAAGGCGACGCCGTCCGCCGCGACCGAGGCGTTGTCGCGGGTGATAACCTCCTGGGTCGGCACGTCCAGCACCTGCTCCATCATGTTGAGCTTGCGCCCGACGCGCTCGATGAACGGCAGGATGATGTTGAGGCCCGGCGTCAGGGTGCGGGTGTAACGGCCGAATTTCTCGACCGTGTAGTTATAGCCCTGCGGCACCGTCTTGACCGTCGAAAACAGGACGACGATCGCGAAGAACAGAAGAACGAGGACGAAAATTCCAGAGCCCGAGAGCATGTCACCTCCATCCGCTCGGGACGGTGTCGCTCGGCGCGGACCCGTATCACCGACCGGTGTGCGACTATCGCGTCAGGCGGTGCGCGACGCAAGCGATCTTCCGCCCATGCGGCCAATCGGGCTCAGTCGAGCCAGCCCCTCAGTTCCCGCCGCACCATCGCCTCGATGACGTCCATGCCCGGTTCGGAATCGTTGAGGCAGGGGATGTGGCTGAACTTCTCGCCGCCGGCCTCGTGGAAGATCTCGCCAGCCTCGCCGGCGATCTCCTCCAAGGTCTCAAGGCAGTCGGAGACAAAGCCCGGATTGAGCACCGCGATGCGCTTGATCCCCTCCTTGGCCAATGCCTCGACGGTCTTGTCGGTATAGGGCTGCAGCCATTCCTCCGGCCCGAAGCGGGACTGGAAGGTGGTCATCAGCCGGCCGGGCTGCCAGCCGAGCCGCTCCTCCAGTAGCCGCGAGGTCTTCTGGCAGTGGCAGTGATAGGGATCGCCCTTGCGGAAATAGCTCTGCGGAATGCCGTGATAGGAGGTGATCACGCGTTCCGGCTCGAAATCGAGACCGGCGAGATGGGTTTCGATCGAGCGGGCGAGCGCGTCGATATAGACTGGCTCGTCGTGATAGGCTGGCACCGTGCGCACGGCCGGCATCCAGCGCTTACCCATCATGTGCTGGAAGAATTTGTCGTTCACCGTTGCCGTCGTCGAGGCGGCGTATTGCGGATAGAGCGGATAGACCAGGATGCGCTCGCAGCCCTGGTCCAGAAGGGCGTCGGTGCGCTCGGCGATCGAGGGCTGGCCGTAGCGCATGGCCCAGTCGACGACGACCGAGGCGTCGCCGGCCATGCGCACCGCCAGCTTCTCGCCCTGGGCCCGCGTGAAGGTCCGCAGCGGCGATTCGTTGCGTTCCTTGTTCCAGATCTGGGCATAGGCGGCGCCGGATTTCTTCGGCCGCGTGTTGAGCACGATGCCGTAGAGGATCGGATACCAAGCGGCGCGCGGCCACTCGATGACCCGCTTGTCGGAGAGGAACTCCTTCAGATAACGCCGCATCGGCTTGAAATCGGTGCCGTCGGGCGTGCCGAGATTGACCAGGAGAACGCCGACCTTCGGCTGTTTGACCTGCGGGTGGCCCGCCGGGAGGGGGCCGATCGCCCGCTCGGCGATCGTCTTGGTCAGGGCAGTCATCGTCGCGTCCTTGCACAGTCTCGCGGGAGCAAAATCTTGCTTGGCTCATCGCCTGGCCAACCGCACGTAGCCGCGACCGTGTCACCCGGTAAACGGCCCCGGTATGGTTGCGGCCTGCGGACGGCCCTCGGTGGAGACCGGGATATAGGAAATTTTGCCGGAGGGTGAAGCGGGTCGAGGCCGTTTGCCCCTGCGACAAATTCCTCAGGCGCGGGCGAGATCGAAGCGGTTGCCGCTGGACGTCGCGCAGGAAAGGCGATTCGCGTCGACCTGATTGCAGTTGGCCGAAACCTGCTGGTTGCGCGTGGTCGATGTGTAGAGCAGATTCACTTGGCCGGGACCGAGATCGGTATAGTTGCCGGAGGCCAGGAGACCGTTGGTCGCCCGCTCGACCGAGGTGAAACGGCCATTTTGGAAGGTTGCCGTATAGGCGACCGGGCCGCCGATCGAAGCCCAGCGCCCCTCGATGCCCTGCGGCTGAGCCGGCAACACTTGGGCCCGCTGCTCGGTCTGGCAGGCGCTGAGAGCAAAAGTCGCGAGCAGGAGCGAAACAGCGAGACGACGCATCAGAAGAACCCCAAAATTTAGGCGCGGCACCCTCCAGGCCGAGAATCAAGCGCCGAACCGAACCCCAACGGGGGCAAACCACGAAACCAGTCGTGAAAGCCTAGTCGTGAAAGCCTAGTCCACGCGTCGATTAAAAGTCTATCGCATTTTGTTCAAATGAATTGCTTTCGATCAAAGGGCCGGAGCGTCGCCGGTGACATCATCCCTGTTCGCACGCACGCAGCAAAGGAGATTACGATGTTCGCGCAACTGGCCGCCCCGAGCCATGTTTTGGCATTTCGGCTGAGTGGCAAGGTCATCGGAGAGGATATCAAGCGTTACAAGGAACTGCTCGAGACGATGCTGGGCTGGCATGGCGACATCAGCCTGTGCGTCGACGTCACCGGCCTTTCGGACATGGATGCCGACGCTCTGCTCGAGGGAATGAAAGCCGATCTCGAATTTTTGTCCCATATCCGTCAATTCAGGCGCGGCGCCGTGATCTCGGACAAGGAATGGCCCCGAGCGGTGACCGGCTTCTTCAGCCCGTTGTTCCCGAACTTCGAAATGAAGAGCTTTGCTCCGGAGCAGGTTGAAGAAGCGCTGAAATGGGCCGCCGAGCTTCCCGCGCTGCCACAAGCCGATACCCCGGCGGTGCGGTTCCTGCCGACATCGCGGGACGACGTTCTCGCTTTCGAGGTCGACGGCGTGATCTCGGAGTCGGAGTTCCCGACCGTACTCGCTGAGATCAACGCCTTGTTCGACCGTCACGACAAAGTCCGCCTGCTCGGTCGCATCAAGCATCTGGGCGGCTTCGATCCGGCCATCCTCATGCAGAGCGGTCTGATCCCCATGAAGCTCGGGGCCATGCGGAAGGTGGAGCGCTACGCCATCGTCGGCGCGCCCGGATGGATGTCCAAGATGATTTCGACGATGAATCCGCTGTTCGATGTCGACATGCGAACGTTTCCGGCGGAGCGGGAGGCGGAAGCCTGGGCCTGGGTCGAGGCCGAGCCAATCTTGTAGCGTAACGTGCTTTGCCGTCGCTTTAGCTGACGGGTTCGGCCTTGCGGGACGGGATGACGGAATGAATCGAACCGATCGTCTCGATCGACCGTATGCGGTTGTCGCTGGTGAAGGTGAACCAATACATGGTCGTCCCGGTGATCAGCGTCCCGGTCTTATCATCCCGGCGTGACCAGTCGCATCGGCTGGCCGCTTCGTCCATCTCGCACACCAGACCGCGCAACTCGTAGGAGAGATAGGTGGTGCGCTTGAACATCTCGTCGAAGAACGCCCGCGCCTGTTCCTCGCCCTGAAGCTCGAATTCGCCCTCCATCCGCCCGAACCAGGGCATGTCAGACTGTTCGGCGTTGCTACGCTGGGACACTTTGGCGCCGGGAGCGAAATGCCGGGCGATCGTCCCGCCCGCTCCCGCCATCACCGCTTCCATCACCTCTTCGACGACCGCGCGCTTCGCGTCGGTATCAGCCATGCTTTGCTCCGGGAGGGACCGGATCCAAGCCCGATCCCTCAAATTGTAGGCATCATACGTCCCGACGCCGCATCGCCGGTCGATACGCATTAGCGCAACCGGACGTTAAATGCTCAGCGAACGAGGATGTTCCGGAACTGCCAGGGGTCTTTTTCGTCAAGGTCCTCGGGGAAGAGGCCCGGACGATCGGTCAACGGCGTCCAGTCGGTGTAATAGCCCTTCACAGGACCGAGATAGGGAGACTGAACCTCGAGGCAGCGCTTGTAGTCCATCTCGTCGGTCTCGACGATGCCGGCTTCGGGATGTTCCAGCGCCCAGACCATGCCCGCCAGAACAGCGGAGGTCACCTGCAGGCCGGTGGCGTTCTGGTAGGGCGCGAGCTTGCGGGTTTCCTCCAGCGAGAGCTGCGAGCCGTACCAATAAGCGTTCTTATCGTGGCCGTAGAGCAAGACGCCGAGTTCGTCGATGCCGTCTGTCAACTCGCTTTCGTCGAGGACATGATGCTCCGGCTGGATCTTGCCGGCCGCGCCAAACAGTTCATGCAGCGACAATACCGCGTCGTTGCAGGGGTGATAGGCGTAGTGGCAGGTCGGCCGGTAGGTCACTTCGTCGTCGCGGTTGCGATGGGTGAAGAAGTCCGCGATCGAAACGGACTCGTTGTGGGTGACGAGGAAACCGTATTGCGCGCCCGGCGTCGGGCACCAGGTCCGCACGCGCGTATTGGCGCCCGGCTGCTCCAGATAGATCGCCGACTGGTGGCCCTTCTTGTGCTTGTTGGCGTTCTTCGGCATCCACTTCTCATGGGTGCCCCAGCCAAGCTCCGCGGGCTGCATGCCTTCCGACAGGAAACCCTCGACCGACCAGGTGTTCCAGAACACGTTCATCGGCTTCGGCGCCTTGGCGAGCTGCGTGTCGCGCTCGGCGATGTGGATGCCCTTGACGCCGGCCTTCTTCATCAGCTTGGCCCAGCTGTCGCGGTCGTCCTGCGCCGGCTCCTCGAAATCGAGGCCGACCTCGCGGGCGACGTCGACCAGGGCCTGTTTGACGAACCAGGAGACCATGCCCGGATTGGCGCCACAGCAGGAAACCGCGGTTGTCCCGCCCGGATTCTTGCGCTTTTCCTTACGGACGGTCTCGCGCAGGGCATAGTTGGTGCGATCGGCGTTGGAGAGAGACTCGTCGAAGTAAAAGCCGAGCCACGGCTCGACCACGGTGTCGATGTAGAGCACGCCGAGTTCACGGCAGAGCTTGATCAGGTCGAGCGACCCGGTATCGACCGACAGATTGACGCAAAAGCCCTGGCCGTCGCCCTCGGTGAGTAGCGGCGTCAACAGATCCCGATAGTTTTTCCGGGTCACGGCCTCGTTGACGAAGCGGATGCCGCGTTCGTCGAGAAGATGCTTATCGGCATCGTTCGGATCGATGACCGTCATTCGCTGTTTGTCGTAGTCGAAATGGCGTTCGATCAGCGGCAGGGTGCCCTTGCCGATCGAGCCGAAACCGATCATCACGACCGGGCCGGTGATCTTGGCGTGGACCGGGTGGTTCTTCTTGGCCATGCGGCATCCCTTTCGATGATTGTTGCGCCGGAACGTTGCGCGAAGCCGCTAGAGCAGTTCGACGACGAATGGAAGAGCGGGGTGAGAGAGCGCGATGATCGAGCGGCATGATCGAAGGGGCGAAACGGCCGTTGTCGACACGGCCGCGAGACCTTCGAGATCACAATTGCGACAGGCCGTACGATGCAACTTCCCGCCGCGTTGAGACAGGCGCTCGACGCACGGCTCGACCGCCATGCGATCGACGACTTGCGGAGCGGGGGCGAACGGCTGTCGGGGCGCTACCGCGCTGAGATCCGCGACGGGCGTCAGCACCTCGATGGCGAGCCGGCGGTGCTCGCCTATCTGGCCGCCCGGATGCCGGCGACCTTCGCCGCCATCCGGGCCAGCCTGGAGGAGGTCGCGCTGCGGCGTCCGGATTTCGCGCCCGAAACCCTTCTCGATATCGGTGCGGGGCCGGGCACGGTGCTTTGGGCCGCCAGCGATGCCTTCGACAGCTTGTGCGAGGCGACGCTGATGGAGGCGAGCGCACCGGCGCTCGCCGTTGGCCAGGCGCTGGCGCAAGAGGGATTGGCGGTGGCGACGCGCTGGGTGCGTGGCGATGCGACAGCGGATCTGGCGGAACGCGCGCCGGCTGATCTGGTGACGCTCGCCTATGTCCTGGACGAATTGCCGCCAGAGGCTCGGGCGCCACTGGTCTCGCGGCTGTGGCGGCTCACGCGCGATGTTCTTGTGATTGTCGAGCCAGGTACGCCGGCCGGCTGGCGGCGCATCCTCGCCGCGCGCGAACAGTTGCTGGCCGAGGGCGCACATCTGCTGGCGCCGTGTCCGCATGCCAAAGTCTGTCCTGTCGCCGCGCCAGACTGGTGCCATTTCGCCCAACGGGTCGCCCGCTCGCGCGCCCACCGTCTCGCCAAGCGCGGGACGGTTCCCTACGAGGACGAGAAATTCGCCTATCTGGCGGTCGCCCGCCAACCGGCCGTGCCGTTGACCGCGCGTGTTCTGGCCTCGCCCCGAAGCGGCAGCGGCAAGGTGCGGTTGAAACTCTGTACGCCCGACGGGCAGATGCGGGAGCGGCTGGTGACCAAACGCGAGGGCGAAATGTTCCGCGCCGCCCGCCGCCTCGACTGGGGCGATGCCCTCGAATGAGGGGGGAACCCGTGGATTGGCGAAACGATCGACAAACCGTGGCATGGGCTGGTCTTCTGTCCGCTATTAGCGTATGATGATCGATCATGACGGAGCCGTTCGATCCGAAAAAGGACCGCCGCAACCGCACGGAGCGTGGTCTTTCTCTCAAACTCGGCTTCGACATCATCGCCGGGCGTGTCATCGAATTCGAGGATACGCGCTTCGAGTACGGGGAGCGTCGAATCGTTTGTTTCGGCCGTATCGATGGTCGGCTTTACGTCTGCGTCTATACGGTGCGCGAAGCAGGTCCCCGGATCATCTCCGTACGCAAGGCAAACCAACGGGAGCGAGCACGCTTTGGCTGACAATCCGACTACTCCCGATGCAAATCCTGACTGGAGCGCGTTCGATGCCGCGCCCCTGGACAGCGCTTTAAAGCTTCAGGCGACGCGCGCGCGCCTGAAACTGAGCCAGCGCGACTTCGCGGCGCTTTTGCGCGTTCCGTGCGCGACGCTCCAAAACTGGGAACAGCGCCGGACCGAGCCGGACGCGTTCGCGCAGCACATGATCAACATCATCTACGACGATCCCGATGGCATGCGGCAGCGCTTGGAGCGGCAAAGCGCGGCCTAAGGCGCCGAACCGTTGCGAGGCTGAGCGAAAAAGCGGGCGTCGCAGTGGGTCGGTCCTTCGCCGGCCGCCCCGATCAATCGTCCATCGCCTCCAATTCGTCGATGAAGCCGGAAATCATCGCCAGACCCTTCGACCAGAAGGCGGGATCGGAGGCGTCGAGGCCGAAGGGCTTCAAAAGCTCGGAATGGTGCTTGGTGCCGCCGGCCTTCAGCATCTCGAAATACTTCTCCTGAAAGCCCGTCTCGGAATTGCGGTAGACCGCGTAAAGCGAGTTCACCAGGCAGTCGCCGAACGCATAGGCATAGACGTAGAAGGGCGAGTGGATGAAGTGCGGGACATAGGTCCAGTAGGTGTCGTAGCCATCGCCGAGGCGCAGCGCCGGGCCGAGGCTGCGGGTCTGGACCTCCAGCCAGATTTCGCCGATCCGCTCGGTCGTCAGTTCGCCCTGCCGACGCTCTTCGTGCAGTGCCCGCTCGAACTGATAGAAGGCGATCTGCCGGACCACCGTGTTGATCATGTCCTCGACCTTGGAGGCCAGCAGCGTCTTGCGCTCGGCCTTGGTCTTGGCCTGCTCGAGCAGCGAGCGGAAGGTCAGCATCTCGCCGAACACCGAGGCGGTCTCGGCCAATGTCAGAGGCGTCGCCGCCATCAGCGCGCCCTGCCGGCCGGCGAGTACCTGGTGGACGCCGTGGCCCAGTTCATGGGCCAGCGTCATGACGTCACGCGGCTTGCCCATGTAGTTGAGCAGCACATAGGGGTGGACGCTCGGCACCGTCGGATGCGCGAAGGCACCCGGCGATTTGCCGGGGCGGTTCGCCGCGTCGATCCAGTCATTGGCGAAGAAGCGGTCGGCGATCGTCGCCATCTCCGGGGCAAAGCCGGAATAGGCCGACAGCACGGTCTGGCGCGCTTCGTCCCAGGAAATGTCGCGGCGGGTGGAATCGGGCAGGGGGGCGTTCCGATCCCAGTATTCCAGAACGTCCAGTCCCAGCCATTTCGCCTTCATGGCGTAGTAGCGATGGGAAATCGCCGGATAGGCATCGCTCACAGCCTCCGACAGCGCGTCCACGACCTCGCGCTCGACCCGGTTGGCGAGATGGCGCGAGTCGGCGACATCCTCGAAACCCCGCCAGCGATCGGAGATCTCCTTGTCCTTGGAGAGGGTATTGGTGATCAGGGTGAAGACGCGCAAATTCTCGCTGAAGACATTGGCGAGGGCGCTCGCCGCCTTGCGCCGCTTCTCGCGCTCGGGGTCCTGCAAGAGGTTCAATGTGGCTTCGAGCGCCAGATCGTCGCCGTCGACGGTGAAGCGCAGCGAGGTCAGCGTCTCGTCGTAGAGACGATTCCAGGCGCCGCGGCCGGTGATCGCCTTTTCGTGAAACAATTCCTCGACGCGATCCTCGAGCTGGAACGGCTTGTCTTTCCGCAGGTCGACGATCCAGGGGCGATAATGCGCCAAGGCGGGGTCCCGCTCCATGGCTGCATCCATCTCGGCATCCGCGATTCGGTTGAGCTCCAGCGGGAAGAACAGGAGCCGCGAGGAGATGTCGGTGACGCTCGACTGGATATCGCCGTAGAACTTCGCTCGCGCCGGGTCCGAGGTGTCGCCGGAATAAACCAGCCCGGCATAGGAGATGATCCGGCCCAGCAGTTCTTCCAGCGTCTCGAATTCGACGACCACCGCCGCCAGGCCTTCGCCTTCGCCGCGAGCGGCCTCGGCAAGCCGGCCGCGCCAGCGGTTCTGGAAGGTCTCGGCCTTGTCTCGTGCCTTTTCCAGATCGCTCTTGAGTTCGGCGCTATCCATCGCCGGATAGAGATCGGCCAAATTCCACTCCGGCAGCGCGTCAGCGTCTGCGGCGGCTGCTTCGGTTGCCGAGCGGGTCGGGGAAAAGCTTTGGGTCATGAACATCGATCTCGTTGGCGAAGGGTAGGGCTGGGCGACGGGGAGGGCCGGTAGCTGCCATGTCGTTCAAATCAGACTGAAATCAACAGCGCTTCGTTAGTCTTGCTTGTTCAGTCGAATTTTAGCGGCGCGTGTCAGATTGGGTCATTCTCGCGACAAGACGAGACCGGAGGCCGACATGACCCAATCCGTACTCATCGTCGATGATGATCCCATACAGCGACGCCTGCTCGATGCTCAAGTGGCACGTGCGGGACTGCGGCCGGTGTCGTGCGGCGGCGGACGCGCAGCCCTCGATGCACTGGCAAACGGTGAGGCAGGGCAGATCGGCGCGATCGTCCTCGATCTGATGATGCCGGACATGAGCGGCATCGAGGTGATGGCCGAGATGCGGCGCCGGGGGATGGATATTCCGGTCATCGTCCAGACCGCCAAGGGATCGGTCGACACCGTGGTCGAGGCGATGCGTGCCGGTGCCTTCGACTTCGTCGTCAAGCCGGTCTCGCCGGAAAAGCTGCGGGCCGCTCTCGACAACGCATTGCGGATGCGCGCCGCGACCCGGCGACATGGCCAGACAGATACTGCCGTGGCCGCCGCGGCGCCGAGCCTCGGCGGCTCAGCCGCATCCGCGGCGCTGCGTCCCGTGCTGGCGAGCGCGGCAAAGGCTGCGGCGTCCAATATACCGGTCCTGATCGAAGGTGAGACCGGCGTCGGCAAGGAATGGCTTGCCCGCGCGGTCCAGGCGCATGGGGACCGCGCCAAGGCTGCCTTCGTTCCCGTCAATTGCGGCGCGATGCCAACCGATCTCGTCGAAAGCATCCTGTTCGGCCATGCCAAGGGCGCATTCACCGACGCGACCGCGCGCCATGAGGGGAAATTCATCGAGGCCGACGGAGGAACGCTGTTTCTGGACGAGGTCGGTGAATTGTCCGCCAGTGCCCAGGTCAAGCTCTTGAGGGTGCTGCAAGACGGCGAGATCGACCCGGTCGGAAGCAAGACGCCGATAAAGACAGATGTCAGGATCATCTCCGCGACCAATCGCGATCTCGCGGCAGCGGTTGCTGCGGGGCGGTTTCGCGAGGATCTTTACTATCGCCTCAACGCATTCGAACTTCGCGTCCCACCGCTGCGCGAGCGTCGCGGCGAAATTTCGGCGCTGGCGCGTGGCTTCGTCGCGCACTTCGTCGGTCTAGAGCGCGGCACCCGGGTCCGCCGTCTGTCCGAGGAGGCCATCGCGGTTCTGTGCCGCTACGACTGGCCGGGCAATATCCGCCAGTTGGAAAATACCATCCATCGCGCCGTGGTGTTGAGCGACAACGAGACCCTCCTCGCGGTCGACTTTCCGCAGATCGCGGCGCTTCTCGCTGCCGATCCGGCGAAGCCGGCTTGGTCCGAGGACCCCGGCACGGACCATCGGGAACCGCCGGCATCTGAACAGATGGAGAAACCCTGGAGCGGTAACGAACGGCGGCGCGACGCCCCGGCTTTCCCGCTCCGCGACGCGAACGGACAAATCCGCCGCATGGAGGAGGTGGAGGCAGACCTGATCCGGCTCGCCATGGCTCAATACGGGGGCAGGATGAGCGAGATCGCGCGGCGGCTCGGCATCGGGCGCTCGACGCTCTACCGAAAGCTGCGTGCCTATAATATCGCGGTAGACTGATGTCTCTGCGTCATCTGGTCGCCGCCGAGTTTAGCGGCGCAAACCCGCGGCCCGTCCTTGGGCGGGCAAGTTAAACTTAATCCAAGCTTAACGCTTTCCCCTCAAAATCCATAGAAAGTTCGATGGCTGTCATTTTCATGCCGCAGTTTGAGCAAAACTAGACGAGCGTGGAAACAGTTTCTAAGACGGTGCCAGCCCCGGGGGATTTTTTACGGGGACGGACGCCATCATTGAGGGGAAGACCGCATGTTCGGACATACCGCTCGTGTCGGCCGCAGGGCCTGGCGCATCGCGACGTTCGCAGCTTTGTCCCTTCTGGCCGTCAGCACGGTCACCGCGGCGCAGGCGGAAACCAGGGTTCTCAAATTCTACAATCTCCATACCAAGGAAAAAGCGAGCTTCGCCTATAAGCGCAATGGTCGTTACGACCGTTCCGAACTAAAGAAGATCAACTGGTTTCTCCGGGATTGGCGCAAGTCCGAGCCGACGAACATGGACCCCCGCTTGATGGACGTGATCTGGGAGGCGTATCGCCAGTCCGGCTCGCGCGCCAACATCAACGTGATCTCCGGCTATCGATCGCCCGGCACCAACTCGCTACTGCGCTCACGGTCCTCAGGCGTCGCCAAGAAGAGTCAGCACACGCTTGGCAAGGCGCTCGACTTTCAAATTCCCGACGTTCCGCTGGCGAGGATGCGTGAGATCGGCCTGAAGATGCAGGTCGGCGGCGTCGGTTACTACCCTCGATCCGGTTCGCCGTTCGTGCATTTCGACGTTGGCAACGCCCGGCACTGGCCGCGCATGAACCGCAAGCAGCTGCTAGCGGTCTTTCCGAATGGCAACACCGTTCATGTTCCCTCGGACGGCAAGCCGCTGCCCGGCTACCAGCAGGCGCTGGCGTCGTACAAGCAGCGCCGCGGGGCCTCTGAAATCCAGGTCGCCAACGCCAGTTCCGGCTCGTCCGGCGGCGGCAAGACGCTGCTGGCCATGCTGTTCGGTGGCGGCAGCGACGAAGCAGAAGACGATGCGGAAGCAGTGGCGGCACCGAGCCGCGCCGCTCCGAACCGCGCGGCTCCCGCCCCGGCGGTCGCGTTGGCTTCCGCCGTTCCGCAGTCCCGGCCATCGCTGCCCGGTGGCGTCACCATGCCGGTCGGCGATCGCTTCGACACCGGAACGCCGGCGAATATGAGCGCGCCGGAAGCGTCGACCGTCGTCGCATCCCTCGACGCGGCGCGAATTCCGGTTCCTACCTGGGCACCCGTGCGCGCCACCGCGCAAACGCTGACATCCGGCTCGGAGGCGCCCGCCTCGCCGGCCGCTGGACCCTCGTCGGATTCTGTTTCCACTCTGGTCGCGGCTCTCGAGGCACAAGCGGCGGAGACGGCGGCCAGCGGTCAACTGGCCTATGTCGTGCCGACGCCGCGCGACCGGCCGGTGTTCGACGATTTGTTGAAGACCGACAAAGCTCCTTCCGCTGCGACGCGGCAAGCGATCGAGAGCGTCGTCGCGGCGGCGATGCCCGTGGCGCGACCGGTGATCGAGCCGAAGACGGCGCAGCCTGCGGCGATGATGAAAGTCGCGGCGGTGACGCCGACGCCTCCGGCTCGCTCCCGGCCGAAGGCGATGACGACCTCGCGAGACGTCAACACCTCTGGCGACGGCAAGGGTGATCGGGTTATGCGGGTTGCGGCGAAGCCGACCGCGAAGTCGACGCGCGTCGACCCGCAGCAGGCGATCAATTCGCGGATCGAAATCGCTTCGCTCGTGTCCGATCCCAATCGTCGAGCCGAACAGATTGCGACGAGCAATCCCGATACGGGCCGGCTCGTCGGTGATCTGCCACGGACGCTATTCGCGGCCGGCTTCACGCCCTCCACCGCGACAGGCAAGACCGATCGCTTTTCCGGCTCCGCCGTGAATTTCCTGCCACTGGTCAAGCTCAAGCAGTAACCGCACGGTTATCCGGTCAAGAAACCTGGACGATCCGGCGATATCGACACTCGACCGGGTCAATTCAGCCGCGCGGGTTCTTCGTGACCGTCTGATTCTCTGGTGCGCGGAGCCGTACTTGCGAAAGCCCGCGTACGACCAGAAAAGCATGCGCCACGCGCGGCGTTGGTTCGAAGATATGTTTGCTTAACAGGGCTTGCCGCAATGGCCGGCTGACAATTAGGGGGCTACCAGGCGTCGCCGGAGGGCCCGATCGGCTTCCATATCTGTCATAGCGAAGTTTCTCACGGGTAGGTTGCAAGAATTTCTTTGCTCCCTCCGAACCTTGTCAATCCTTACGCCGTTGTAATGATCCCCCTCGTCCTTGTTGATTTCAGCTGTTTACGTTCGTCAAAAGCGGACAAAAATCTTGGGATTGTAACCAAGCATATTGACATTAAGTATATGCCTATAAATACATGGATGTGAGTGGCAAGGTCGGATAAAGCAGCGCCACCGTTCAATTATCTGTTTTACGAACGATATCGGAACATAGACATTCCGCTGTGGCTTGACCGGCGGGCTACTGAGCACAATGGGGCAAAACATGGACCAGATCGCAAACATCGAAAACAACGAAATGCTGATGGAATTGACGGCCGAAGTGGTCGCCGCCTATGTCAGCAACAACTCGCTTCCGGTGTCGGAACTGCCGGGCTTAATCTCGGATGTGTATGGGGCGCTTGGCAGCACTACGAACGCTCCTCAGGCTGTTCAGGCCGAGAAGCCGAAGCCGGCCGTCCCGGTGAAGAAGTCGGTGACGGACGATTACATCATCTGCCTCGAGGACGGCAAAAAGTTCAAGTCGCTGAAGCGTCATCTGATGACCCACTACAGTCTCTCGCCGGAAGAGTATCGCGAGAAATGGGATCTTGCGCCTGACTATCCGATGGTCGCGCCGAATTATGCTGCGGCCCGCTCGCGTCTGGCCAAGCAGATGGGTCTCGGCCACAAGCGTCGCCGCGCCACCGCCCGCTAGGCAAAGGTCAGCCGACCCGCTTCTAGGTCGCGCCGTAATACCAACCTGCGGTGATAGAGACCTATTCGATGGTGCTGGACGGGCTTGTCCGGCCAGGAGCGCCGCGCGGTTCGATGCGGCGCATCGGGCAAGCGGTGCGACGCCGTCCGGCAAGCCCGTACAGCCCACCGAAGGCCGGGCGCTCGCCGCGCCTGCATTCGTCGCGGGCCTCGCCCGATGCGCCGCATCGTGCGTCGTCCCGCTCCTCGCCACGCATCGGCGATCGTCCCGGTCGAAGGGGTTCCTATCACCGCAGGTTGGTATAAGCCATCAAGGCATCGCAAAAAGCCCGCCGGATCGTATCCGGCGGGCTTTTTGTAATTGAAGCCGAACAGGGCGCTGGTCGACATCAGTCTTTCGGCAGATCGGCTGCCATGCCGAGCGCCTGCAGATAAAGGTCGAGGATGGCCTCCTGCTCCTGGCGTTCGTTCTGATCCTGCTTGCGCAGCGAGACAACCCGACGCAGCACCTTGGTATCAAATCCGTTGCCCTTGGCCTCTGCGTAGACATCCTTGATGTCGTCGCTGATCGTCTTTTTTTCTTCCTCAAGTCGCTCGATCCGCTCGACGAAGGAGCGCAGTTGATCCTGGGCGACACCATTCACGTCGGACATGTTTCCGTCTCCGTAAGGCGCATTCATGGGATGAGTCCGCCGCACCTAGCAGACCTCGGTGATTCGTTGAATGGGTGAACAGGCCAGTTATGCCAACCAATGGCGATAGGAATCCATTCGACCGGCCATTGCCTCGACCTTGTCGCCGATGCGCCGCATCGAACCGCGCGTCGCTCCTGGCCAGACAAGCCCATTCAGCACATCAAACAGGTCTTACTCACCGCAGGTTGGTGTCGGGCGCGACCGCACTTTTGTCAGTCGCGCGGCCGAACTTTCTCGAAATGCTGTTGCGCGGCCGGGCCGGCCTCGGTCTGATGTTGCGAGCGCCACTGCTCGTAAGGCATGCCGTAGACGATCTCCCGGGCTTCGTCCTTGCTGATCGCCACACCGTCTGCTTCGGCTGCCTCGCGATACCAGTTGGACAGACAGTTGCGGCAAAAACCGGCGAGGTTCATCAGGTCGATGTTCTGGATGTCCGCCCGCTGCCTTAGATGATCCCGCAACCGGCGAAACGCCGCCGCTTCGTATTCCAGGCGTTGCCTTGCGCTGATCTCGTCCATGTTTCGCTACTCCTCACGTTGGGTGGCGCCTTCGGCCCCGCCCCGACATATCGAGCCGAACCGAACCGGCATCAAGCCCGCGGCATCGAAGATGATGGTATCGCGCCGCACGGGGCTCGAAAGCCACGCCGGGATAGTCTACTGGCAAGAGCGCCCGTGTAAGCCAGCCGGATCGCCGGGTCCACCTCGTTGACAGGTTCGGCCGCTATGCCAAGACTGAAATCATGAGAACAACCGCCTGTTTCGAGGATGGCACGATGATATCAAGATCCCTGCGCCGGCTGCGGAGCGCGGCCATGCTGTGCCTGTTTGCCGCCGGGTTTTTCCTGGCATCAGCTCCAATCGTCGCGGGCGCCGCGCAAGCGGCGTTCCGCGTATGCAACGGCACCCAGTCTCTGGTGGGCGTTGCCATCGGCTATCGCGCCGATGCGGGCTGGACCACGGAGGGCTGGTGGCGCATTCCGGCAACCACATGCAAGACGATCATCGAGGGACCGCTGTCGTCGCGGTATTACTATGTCTATGCCGAGGACGCGGAGGGGCAGGGGCGATGGGCCGGCTCGGTCGACCTTTGCATCGCCGAGAACGAGTTCAAGATCGCGGGCGTGACCGACTGTTTCAAACGGGGCTATCAAAAAATAGGCTTCCGGGAGTATGACACGGGCGAGCAGGCCAGTTGGATGGTTCAACTGACCGAGGCGCCGCGCGAAGGTACGGGGAAACAATGAGACGCAATCGCAGGGTCAAGATCCTCGCAACTCTCGGCCCCGCGTCGTCATCGGAAGAGATGATTCGCAAGCTTCATGAAGCCGGTGCCGACGCCTTCCGAATCAATATGAGCCATGCCGACCACGATTTGATGCGTGAGCTGGTCCGGCGCATCCGCAAGGTCGAAACCGATGTCGGGCTTCCGATCGGGATTCTCGCCGATCTGCAGGGACCGAAATTGCGTGTCGCGCAATTTATCGGAGGCAAGGCCGAGCTCACGGTCGGCCAGGATTTCACCCTCGACGACAATTCCGAGCCGGGTGATTCGACCCGCGTCTTCCTGCCCCATCCCGAAATCCTCGAAGCGGTTGAAGTCGGCCATCGGCTGCTGATCGATGACGGACGGTTGCAGCTGGTCTGCACGGAGACGGACAAGCACCGCATCAAATGCCGCGTCGTCGCCGGCAACAAGATCTCCGACCGCAAGGGCGTCAGCCTGCCCGACACGACGCTCGCCACCGGCGCTTTGACCGACAAGGACCGGCGCGATCTCGACGCCGTGCTGGCGGAAAACGTCGATTGGGTCGGGCTGTCCTTCATCCAGCGGCCGGACGATCTTGCCGAGGCGCGCAAGATCTCGCGCGGCCGGGCGTTCCTGATGTCCAAGATCGAGAAGCCCCAGGCGGTCGAGCGTCTCGACGAGATCATCGATCTGTCCGACGGCATCATGGTCGCGCGTGGCGATCTGGGCGTCGAGATGCCGCTCGAAGCGGTTCCCGGCATCCAGAAGCGTATCACGCGCGCCGCCCGCAAGGCCGGCAAGCCGGTCGTCGTGGCGACCCAGATGCTGGAATCGATGATTTCGGCACCGGTTCCGACCCGCGCCGAAGTCTCCGACGTTTCGACGGCCGTCTACGAAGGCGCGGACGCCGTCATGCTCTCGGCCGAATCGGCCGCCGGTCAATATCCGGTCGAAGCGGTCGCGACCATGGACCGGATCGCCGTGCAGGTGGAAAAGGATCCGCTCTATCCGGGCATCATCTTTGCCCAGCGTCCGGCACCGGAAGCCACCGGCGCCGACGCGGTGTCGCTGGCGGCACGGCAGATGGCCGAAACGCTGGGGGTGGCGGTCATCGTCACCTATACGGCGACCGGGACGACCGGGCTCAGGACGGCGCGCGAGCGGCCGAACATCCCGATTCTGGCGCTGTCGCCCGTGATCGAGACGGCGCGGCGGCTGTCGCTCGTCTGGGGTCTGCACTGCGCGGTGACGGAAGATGCCCAGGATCTCGACGACATGGTCGATCGTGCCTGCCGCATCGCCGTGGAGCATCGCTATGCCCGGGCGGGCCAGCGCTTGATCGTCACCGCCGGCGTGCCGCTCCGGACGCCTGGCGCGACCAACATGCTGCGCATCGCCTATATCGGCTCGGACGGCCTCTCGGCCGTGTGAGGTTGACAAGCATCGGCGCAACCAAACCGTAACAGCAACGGCAATCTGTTTCCCACGGCGCCCATTTTAGCCGTGACCGTGCCGGTGGTGCAGGTCGGGAAAATGCGGATGTTCGTGCCGCATGGGCGCGTGCCGATGCCAGTGCGAATGGGGCTCGCTCACCGGCCCGTCGTGATCATGACCATGGTGCGGATCATGCGTATGGGCGTGATCGTGTTCCAGAACCTCGTGGGCATGCTCGTGATCATGACGCTCGTTCAGATGCAGCCATAGACCAAGAGCCATCAGCGCTCCCGCGATGGCGAATTGAGCGGAGATCCCCTCGCCCAGCAGGATGATGGCCAGAGCGGCTCCGATGAAGGGCGCGAGCGAGAAATAAGCCCCGGTTCGAGCCGTTCCCAAGTGGCGAAGTCCGAGCATGAACATCACGAGGCTGACCCCGACGCCGAAAAAGCCGACGATAGCGCCAGCCGCGACATAGCCGGGCGAAGGCAGCGCCGCGCCGAGCCCGAAAGCCAGAGCCAGATTGACGAAGCCCGCAACGAGGCCCTTGATCATGGCGATCTGAACTGGATCGGCGGACGAGAGTTTGCGGGTCAGGTTATTGTCGATACCCCATGCGAGGCACGCCCCGGCAATCAGCAGCGCGCCCGTATCGAGTTGTAGGCCCTGGCCGTTCCATGTCAGCAAGACTGCCCCGGCCAGAATGGCGAAGGCGCCGAGCAGCAGGCGCCGGTCGACATTTTCCCGAAAGACCAGCCAGGCGATCGCCATCGTCGCCAGACCTTCGAGATTGAGGAGGAGGGAGCCGGACGCAGCGGACGTCAGGGAAAGGCCGAACATCAGTAGAATAGGCCCCACGCCACCGCCGATGACGACGACAGCGGCCAGCCATGGCAGATCGGCTTTGCGTAAAGGAGCTTCGACTCGCGGCAGTCCGATCGCCTGTCGTGCAAAATGGATCGCGGCCAGCCCGAGGCCCGCGCCCACGTAAAGAATTCCGGCCAGCAGCCACGGATCGACCGTGCCAAGCAACAGTTTGGAGAAGGGAGCGGACGCCCCGAACAGCACGGCCGCGCCGAGCGCAAGCGGAACGCCGGGCCAGCGATGGGAATGCAAGTTTTTCATACCTGAAATTAGCACATGCGGACGGCGCCAAGCACCGCCGTGGCGTGATTTTCCAGAACGCAATCACAGGGGGCAGTTTCAATTCGCGAACCCGTTCCTTAGATCGCCGGGCCGACGAGTTCCTCTGACAGCCGCCCGGCCGCGTCCTGAGCCGATTTCAGGGCCGGATAGACCGCAAGCACCCGCAAATAGGTCTCCAGCGCCTTGTCCTTGCGGCCGGTTCGCTCGAGAATCATCGCCAAGCCCATCAAGGCACCCCAGTGACGCGGCTCGCGCGCAAGGGTCTGTTCGATGTCGGCCAGCGATTTACCCCAGGCTCCGGTGGTGAAATTGAGGGTCGCCCGGCGGTTCCAGGCTTCGGCATAGCCCGGATCGAGGACCAGCGCCTGATCGAGCACGTCGAAAGCGGCGGTGTTCTTCTGCTCGGCCATCGCCTCAGCGGCGCGCAGCATCAAAAGATCGACCGTCGCACTGCCGCTCTTGCGCCACAGCCTTTCGATGCCGGCGGCGATCCGCCGTGCCTTGCTGTCCGACGGCTCCTTGCGCAGTTCCGCGAACAACCGATCGCGCTTTTCCGCTGGCGTCTCGTCAGCGGCGCGGCCCTCCGGCTCGTCGGTGGATTCGCTCTCGGCCGTCGGGGCGCCGCCGAAGGCCTCCGGCGCGTCGGTCGCCTCCTCGTCGGGAGGCGGGATCACCATGGGGGGCTGGTCTTCGGGGTGAGGGGCGGTGTCGGGGGATGCCTCAGGATCGACCTGGAAGTCGAACAATGGCGGGGCGGCGTCCTGGGCTGCCGCGGGCAGGGCGAGGAAGCCGGTAACCGCGAGGCCGATCGCACCGGAGATGACAAAGCTGCGCATGCGGAGAGGGTAATTCTCCACAGCGCAGCGTCAATCAGAATTTTCGTGATCGTCGGGGAAGGAGCGGACGCTCGGCTTCCTTTAGAATCAGCCCTGGCGCGCCTTGAAGCGTGGCGCCACCTTGTTGATGATATAGACGCGGCCCTTGCGGCGCACGAGACGATTGGCGCGATGGCGCGAGCGCAGGGACTTGAGCGAGTTCTTGATCTTCATGACATCACCGGATCGTCTGGTGCGACGATCGGATACCCCGCTCCGCCGCAAAATGAGCGGCGCGCCATCGCTGACGCGCCGAAAAGATTGGGGTCGAGATAGCTTCACCGGGCGCGCTTGTCAATGTTGGCGGCCGTGCGGCGGCTGCTTCGACGTCGTGCGAACTGGCTCTTCCGCTCAGACGTTTGCTGGGCCGGTCAACCGCGTGAAGTGCCCCATCTTGCGGCCGGCCCGCGCCTCCGCCTTACCGTAGAGATGAACCAGGACGGCCGGCTCGGTGAGGAGGCTTGTGGCGCGCTTCACATCGTCGCCTATCAGATTTTCCATGACACAGTCGGAATGGCGGGCCGGCGCGCCGAGCGGCAGGCCGGCAACAGCCCGGATGTGCTGCTCGAATTGCGAGATTACGCAGGCGGCTTCGGTCCAGTGGCCGGAATTGTGAACCCTGGGCGCGATCTCGTTGACGAGCAGGCCGCCGTCGGCGCCGACGAAAAACTCGACGCCGATGACGCCGACATATTGCAGCCGTTGGAGAATACGGGACGCGATACCCTTGGCTTCGCGCGCCACGTCCTCGGTGATTTGGCCCGGCACGGTAGAGCGCTGGAGAATGCCAAGCCCATGCACGTTTTCTGCCGGATCGAAGACCGCGATGGTCCCGTCGGTGCCGCGCGCGCCGATGACCGAGCATTCATAAGCAAAGGGGATGCGCCGTTCCAGAATCGACGGAACGCCGCCGAGGCTTTCGAAGACATTGGCAAGCGGCGCGTCCTTGCGGATCGTCGCCTGGCCCTTGCCGTCGTAGCCGAAGCGCCGCGTTTTCAGGATTGCCTCACCGCCAAGCTCGATCATCGCGTGGTTCAGTTCCGCGACGCTGTCGATCGCCCGCCATTCCGCGGTCGCGACGCCGATGCCGTTCAGAAATGCCTTTTCGACTACCCGATCCTGGGCGATTTCCAGCGCGTCAGCGGAGGGATGCAGTGGAACGGCCTGCACCGCGACGCGGAGCGGTTCGACCGGCACGTTCTCGAATTCATAGGTCACGATGTCGCAACGCCCGACCAGTCTGCCCAAAGCGGCGACGTCGTCATAGGCGGCGACCAGCGTCTCGTTCGCCAACTGCGCCGCCGGGCAGGCCGGATCCGGATCGAGCACGATTGTGCGGTAGCCGAGACGGGCGGCCGCCATCGCCAGCATGCGGGCCAGTTGGCCGCCGCCGATGATGCCGATGGTGGAGCCCGGCGGTAGCGGAGCCGAATTCATTCCGCATCCCTTGGAGCCAACGCAACCGAATCGGTCTGCGCCTTGCGCCAGTTGTCGAGCCGGGCGGCCAGTGCCTCGTCCGACAGGGCGAGGACGCTGGCGGCGAGCAAGGCGGCGTTGACCGCGCCGGCCCGCCCGATCGCGAGCGTCCCGACCGGAATGCCCGCCGGCATCTGCACGATCGACAACAGGCTGTCCTTGCCGGAAAGCGCACGGCTTTCAACCGGCACCCCGAAGACCGGCAAGGGGGTCAGGGCGGCGGTCATGCCTGGAAGATGGGCGGCGCCCCCGGCGCCCGCGATGATGACCTTGAAGCCCGCGGCCTTCGCTCCCTGGGCAAATTCGTAGAGCCGCTGCGGTGTGCGGTGGGCGGACACGATACGAGCCTCAAAACCAATGGCGAGCGCGTCGAGCGTGTCGGCGGCGTTCTTCATCACGGCCCAATCCGACTGGCTGCCCATGATGATCGCGACCGGAACGGGGCCTTCCTGTCGCGTCATGCGCTGATATCCGGAATGATCTCGTCCTCGAGATCCTGCAAGCGGTCCTTGATCGTCAACTTCTTCTTCTTCATTCGCTGCACCTGCAAACGGTCGCAGCCGGTCGCTTCCATGGCGTTCACCGCTGCGTCGAAATCGGCGTGCTCCTGGCGCAAGCGCGCGACTTGCAGCCTCAGGCCCGCCTGTTCCTGATCCTCCATTCCCATCCTTTCATGCGGCCGTGGACGCAACCGAATCGGGCCCTGAGGACTTACTGCCCAAGGCACTTCGCCGAGGATTAGCAAAAAGCCCATTCCGGCGATACCGGCCCGATCTTGCCGTTCGACAGTGTGGACGCATTGTGCCACTTTCGAACAGTCGAGGCCACGGCTCTCGAGGCACGCCGTGGCAAACCTTGAAGGGAGACGCACATGTCCTTGGATACTCATCTCGCAACGTTGGAACAACGCCATACGGCGCTTGATCACGAGATTTCGGCGGCACGGATCTCAAAACCGGCGATGAGCGATGCGGACCTCAGGGAGATGAAGCGAAAGAAATTGCAGTTGAAGGACGAAATCGAAAGGCTTCGTCAGACCAAGAATTGAATCAGTCCAATCAAAACCGGGCGCGCTGTTCAGCGCGCCCGGTTTTGTGCGTTCGGCCTGCGACGACGGTCGTCAGCCCACCATCTTGCGCAGGACGTATTTCTGAATCTTGCCGGTCGAGGTCTTCGGCACCTCCTCGAACCTGATCTCCTTCGGACATTTGAATCTCGCCAACGTCGCGCGGCAGTGGGCGATCAGGTCTTCGGCCGAGACGCTCTGCCCGGGCTTGAGCTCGACGAAGGCCAGTGGGGTCTCGCCCCATTTGTCGTCGGGCTTGGCGATTACCGCGGCGGTCTGGACCGCCGGATGCAAGTAGAGGGCGTTCTCCACCTCGATCGAGGAGATGTTCTCGCCGCCCGAGATGATGATGTCCTTGGCCCGGTCCTTCAGTTCGATGTAGCCATCTTCGTGCAGGACGCCGAGATCGCCCGAGTGGAACCAGCCGCCACGAAACGCTTCTGCGGAAGCGGCCGGGTTCTTGAGGTAGCCGCGCATGACGATATTGCCGCGAAACATCACCTCGCCGATCGTCTCGCCGTCCGACGGGGTCCGCTCCATGGTCCGGGAGTCCATCACCGCGAGGTCCTCCAGCGAGGGGTAGCGAACCCCCTGTCGCGCGGTCTGGGCGGCGCGGGCGGGCCCGTCGAGCGCGTCCCATTCGTCCTTCCACTGGTTGACCACCGCAGGGCCATAGGTCTCGGTCAGTCCGTAGAGATGCGTCACCTCGAAGCCGGCGTCTCGCATGCCGGCCAGCACGGCCTGCGGCGGCGGGGCGGCGGCGGTGTTGAAGGTGACTGTCTGGTCGAAGGGGCGCTTGTCCGCCTCCGCCGCGTCGATCAGGATCGCCATGACCACGGGCGCGCCGCACAGATGGGTGACACGATGATCAGCGATGGCGTCATACATGGCCTTCGCCCGTACCCAGCGCAGGCAGACATGGGTGCCTGCCTCGACGGCCAAGGTCCAAGGAAAGCACCAGCCGTTGCAGTGGAACATCGGCAGCGTCCACAGATAGACCGGATGCCGGCCCATGCCCGAGGCGATGACGTTGGAATAGCCCATCAGCGCGGCGCCGCGATGGTGATAGACGACGCCTTTCGGATTGCCGGTGGTGCCCGAGGTGTAGTTCAGCGAGATGGCGTCCCATTCGTCGCCGGGCATTTGCCAATCATAGTCGGGATCGCCCTCGGCCACGAGCGCTTCGTATTCGATCGTTCCGATCGCGTCGCCCTTCTTGGCGGGTGCATCCTCGGCAAAGTCGGGGTCGTCGTAGTCGATGACGATCGGCGTGAGGTTCGCCTTGGCCAGCGCCTGCGCCATGACGCCGGAAAACTCGCGGTCGACGATGACCATCTTGGCTTCCGCGTGTTCCAGCAGGAAGGCGATGATATCGGCGTCGAGCCGGGTGTTGATCGACAGAAGCACGGCGCCGGCCATCGGCACGCCGTGATGGGCTTCGAGCATCGGCGGCGTGTTGGCCAGCATGACGGCCACGGTCTCGCCCCGCTTGATGCCGCGCTTTTCGATCGCCGAGGCGAGCTGCCTGGAGCGGCGATAGAAATCGCCGTAGCTGCGGCGCAGCGATCCGTGAATGATGGCGGTCCGGTCGGGATGGATCAGCGCCGCGCGCGACAGAAAGGTCAGCGGCGTCAGCGGTTGATAATTCGCCGCGTTGCGGTCGAGATGCTCGTCGTAAATGCCCATCGGTCCTCCCCAGTCGGCGCGGTTCGTCGACGCGCCAGCGCATGAGCTATAGAAGATCGCGCGCCCTGCGTCACGGCAAGCAAGGATCAGGGGAGCATAGCGGCGGCGCCGTCGAAAACGAGCTTGAGGCCCACCGGAACGAGCAGGGCATAGGTGAAAATGTAGAACGCGGCGGGATCGACCTTGCGGACGAGCCAGACGCCAATGAGCGTTGCCACCGGGGCGAGCGGCAAAAGCACGGCGGAGGTCATGAGATTGCCGGTCGAAAACTGCCCCAACAGGGAATAGGGCAGCAGCTTGACCGCGTTGACGCCGGCGAAAAACACCGCCGACGTGCCGGCATAGATCTGCGGCGAGAGCCGCAAGGGCAATACGTAGATCTGATACGGCGGGCCGCCCGCATGGCTGACGAAGCTCGAAAAGCCGCTGATGGCGCCCCAGACATTTGCCCGGAGCGGGCGGCTTTCCTTCGACTCGCTTCTGTGGCGCGAACGGAAAAACCAGTCGGCGGCGAACCACAGGGCCAGGAGCCCGAGAAGAAGCCGAACGCCGTCGGCCGAGACGAACGCGGCTGTCAGATAGCCAAGGCCAACTCCGCCGATCGCAGCCGGCAGCATGGAGAGGAGCAGGGTGCGATCGAACCTGCCGCGCCAGGCGTAGAGGCTGATGGCATCCATGACGACCATGATCGGCAGGAGAATGCCGGCAGCGGCGACCGGTGAGATGATCATCGCCATCAGCGGGACGCCGACCAGCGATATGGAGCCGCCGAAGCCGCCCTTCGACAAGCCGATGAGCAGAACCGCGGGAATGGCGGCGAGGTAAAAGATAGGGTCTGTGATCACGTTGCGCTCAACCGGTCTTCGTGCGCCGTTCGGCCATTCGGACGCGCAAAGGATGCTCTACCACTTTGATTGAGCATCGGACCAAAAACCGGATTCCCGCTGACCCTCGAACTGTCGGCCGGCTCGACCGTAGCGCCGCTACACTCGTCGCCATGCTCCACGGGGATCGTCTCGGCGAACCGAGTAATAGAACTGCGTCCCTATTATCGTCCGATGCTCTGGGAAGGCGGTCCGGTCAATTGCGCTGAACGAAAGCGGCCTCCCGTCCTTCGACGGGAGGCCGCTGCGATGTCTTGATCCTGCTTCGGAATGCTGCCGGTCGGCGCTCCCCGACTGGAACCGATCACTTTCATGACGTCGGATCGACTCGATCCGACGTCACCGCGATCTAGTGTTCCGCGCCGCCCTGCTTGAGATCCTCGCGCATTCTCTGCGCCTTGATGATGGTCCGGGCATACTGCTCCCAGGTCGAGCGGACCCAGACCAGATTCGCGGTCAGCGCTTCGGCGACGCTTTCGAGTTCATCCAGCGAGTTCAGGTTCTTGTTGAACTGAGTCGCCAGGTCGCCCGAAATATCGCCGGTCTTCGTCGTGTCCAGCAACGCTTTCAACGCGCGGCCGTTTTCCTGAACCTCCGGGACGATCCGGGCAAGAGCCTCGTGCAGCCTGGCATGTTCCGTTTCGGCAGATTCAAGCTGGGGCCGCTGCTGCTCCAAGAGGCGGACCGTATTCCTCCAGTCGCGGGCCCGGCGATCCAAGTCGTCGCCCACGCCCTGAAAGCCACCTGCGATGCGACGGGGCAGACGCGCAGTCGTGTCCGACGCACCTTGCGGCGCGGTGTTTTGCACCGCAGTGCCTTGCGTGACGGGCATGGGAGCGCTCGGGACGTTGCGATCGATTTCTCCCGCTGATCCCTTGATAGGCTTGCTGCGCAATATGTCACTGATGCCTGCGTTGAATTCGTCCACCGCATTTGTCGCCATGATACTCTCTCCGACTACTAATCTCGCGACGTGCTTTCACGTTCGACTTTACATTTGCACGAAGCGCCGTGACGGGCCACCGCTATGTTAACAAGTGGTTAAGACCGCCGCAGTCTTCGCGCCCGACGCAATGAATTCGGAGTTCGGAGATGGATTTCGATCGCGGGGTCGTCGGGCCGCTGGCGTCGTTTTTGAACCCCGGAAGGTAAGGCTTTGGCGGGGAGAGATAATCCAGCTTATCCACCGCAAAATCATGCCCGTGCGACCCTCTGTTCACCATGCTGTGTTATTCGGAACGCCTGAGAGGGAGTTGGGGATGCAGATGGAATTGCGCACCCGCGCGGAGGCGTTGGGCGATCTTGCCGGGCAGTTTGAATTGCGGGCGGACGGCCTGTGGAAACTGGGCAGGGACTTCGATCGCTGGGGTTTGGGCGAAGAGGCGATAGAGGCGCGAGAATGCGCCTGCGCCATGCGGGTCGGTGCCCTGATCAACCGGGCCAAGGCTGCTGGTCTCAGCGCCGAGTTCGCGGCCCCGGATGATTCGTTTTACTGATCACGGCATCTCACGGAATTCGCTTCCGGTCCCTGCTGATGACCGTCTGGCATGGGCAAGGACCGGGATGTTTTCTTCACGTGGGTGATGCGACCGGCTGAAGGCACCGGTTCGGTTCGCGCGGGCCGCCCCTTGGTCTCTGCGTTTATCTAACATCGAAGGTTTCGCTGCCCCCGGTCAATTTGCTAGAAGGGCCGGGAAGACGGGCTGCCGTCGCCGAAATCGGATCGCCAGAACCATTCCATGACCGTCGACCTTGTTATCCGTCCGAGACTTGTCCTCTTGACCACCGCGCTTGGCGATGCCGGCGCGGAAGCGGCAATGCGCGCGGCGCTCGCGGGCGGTGATGTCGCCTCCGTCATCATCGACTCCGCCGGACGCGACTCCGCCTCGTTCCAGCTCTTCGCCGAGGGCCTGGTGCCGGTGATTCAGGCAGCTGGAGCGGCTGCCATCATCGCCGACGACAGCCGTTGCGCGGGCCGGGTCGGAGCCGATGGCATCCATCTGAGCGCGGGCGATCTTCGAGCCCTGGACGAAGCGATGGAGCGATATTCGCCGAAACTGATCGTCGGCGCTTCCGGTTTCGAGACCCGGCATGACGCTCTGGAAGCCGGTGAGCGTTTGCCGGATTATCTGTTTTTCGGTCGCTTCGGTGGCGACGTCGCCGATCCGCCGCATGAAAAGAACCTGGAAATGGCGGAATGGTGGGCCGAGATCGTCGAGCTTCCCTGTATCGTCATGGCGGGCCGGAGTGTGGACAGCGTAAGCGCCGCGGCGGACACGGGGGTCGAATTCATCGCGCTTTCCGGGGCGGTGTTCGACAAACCGCAGGAGGCCGGCGCCATGGTCGCGCGGGCGAACGCGATCATCGATAGCTGGATGGAGAGCGAGGCAGCCTAATGCCGTGGTCTTTTCGCCCGCCGATCCGACTCGTCGCAGCCCTGGCCCTGGTTCTCGGCAGCTTGTCCGGAGCCTTGGCGGCCGGGCCCAGCGCTGAGGAAGCAGCAACGGACGCCGACACGTCAGGCTCGGTGCTCGATGGCGCGAGTGGCACAGATCTGCCGGCGCCTTCGGACGCCGCGTCGGAATCCGGCGCGGCAAATGGGGCGGACGATGGCGCGGCGCCCTCGAAAAGCGAATTGGCCTATGGCGCCTTCCAGCGCGGCTTTTATCTGTCGGCGCTGAAGCTTGCCGAGCCGATCGCCAATCTCGGCGATTCCGCGGCCCAGACGCTGCTCGGAGAAATCTATTCCCGTGGTCTGGGAGTCGCCCAGAACCTGAAGGAGGCGGCGCGCTGGTACGAGGCCGCCGCCGCGTCGGGCAGCCCGGAGGGGCAGTTCCGCTACGCGATGATGTTGCTGGACGGTACGGTGGTGGCCCCTGATGTCGCCAAGGCCCGCGATCTGATGAAGGCGGCGGCCGACGAAGGCTTGCCGCTCGCGCAGTACAATTACGGGCAAATGCTGATCGAAGCGGCTCCGACCGCGGGCTTCCAGGAGGCGAAGGACTATTTCGCCAAGGCAGCCCATGCAGGCGTCGCCGACGCGCAATATGCCATGGCTCAGCTTTATGTATACGGGCGAGGGGTTCCGGCCGACCCCATCAAGGCGCGCGCATGGCTGAAGGCCGCGGCCATCAACGGCCAAGATACCGCCCAGGTGGAATACGGTATCTGGCTGGTCAACGGCAAAGGCGGCCCCGCCAAGCTCGAGGACGGGTTCCAGTTTCTCAAGCGTGCCGCCCTGCGCGGCAATCCCATCGCCATCAATCGCATCGCGCATCTTTACAAGGACGGCATCGGCACCGCGCCTGACCGGATGGAGGCGGCCAAATGGTCGGTCCTGGCCAAGCGGGTGGAGAACACCGACCCGGTTCTCGACGATTTCTTTCGTGGCCTCGATCCTGCGACGCAAAAATCTGCCCTCGAAGCGGCAAACCGCTTTCGCTTGAGCTGACGTCGGATCGCGACGGCCGGCCGCCTTGAGCGGCGTTCGGGGCCGACCGGCGGCGCGTCGAGGCTTGAATGGATCGGGGATTTATGGTCTTGAGCGCCAACCGGCAGATACAGCGCACCTATTTATCGTCCGACGCCCTCGCGGCGTTGCTGTCGACCATCTCGCCAATCACTGACGCCGCCACGCTCGGACCTCCCGCCGCCGGCGCCGAAACCTTCGAGAGCTTCGATGAAGATCAACGGAAACGAAATTCGCCCGGGCAATGTGATCGAGCACAATGGCGGCCTGTGGGCGGCTGTCAAAACCGCCCATGTCAAGCCGGGCAAGGGCGGTGCCTTTGCCCAGGTGGAGCTCAAGAATCTCATCGACGGCACCAAGCTGAACGAACGCTTCCGGGCTTCCGAGACCGTCGAGCGGGTGCGCCTGGAGCAGAAGGACTATCAGTTCCTCTATGCCGAAGGCGAGATGCTGGTGTTCATGGACACCGAAACCTACGAGCAACTGGAGTTGCAGAAGGAGTTCGTCGGCGAGCGGGCGGCCTTCCTCCAGGACGGCATGATGGTGACCGTCGAAAGCCACGAGGAGAAGCCGATTGGCATCAAGCTGCCCGATCAGGTCGTGCTGTCGATCATCGAGGCCGACCCGGTGGTGAAGGGTCAGACGGCCACCTCGTCCTATAAGCCGGCTGTGATGGAAAACGGTATGCGGGTGATGGTGCCGCCGTTCATCGATTCCGGCGAGAAAATTCTGGTCGACACGAACGAAATCACCTATCTGCGCCGCGCCGACTGAGGCGCTCGACTTTGGGACTGCGCTGCGGCGCACGTCCCAAGATACCGAATGACACCATGTTTGGCGGCACTCATACCCGACGCCTGACGCCGCTCCGGCGGCCACGCCGCATCTGACGAAAGCAACCAATGGCCCGTTCCGCGCTTCTCAATGTGATGACGCAGGCTGCCATGAAGGCCGGCCGAGCCCTGACCCGCGACTTTGGCGAGGTGCAGAATCTCCAGGTGTCCATGAAAGGGCCGGCGGACTTCGTCTCCAATGCCGACCGCCGGGCGGAGGAGATCGTCTACCAGGAGCTGTCTCGTTCCCGTCCGGACTGGGGCTTCCTGATGGAGGAGCGCGGCGTCATCGAGGGCAAGGACCCCCAGCACCGCTGGATCGTCGACCCGCTCGACGGCACCACCAATTTCCTGCATGGCATCCCGATGTTCGCCGTCTCCATCGCTCTGGAGCGTGACGGCCAGATCGTCGCAGGCGTCGTGTTCAACCCGGCGATGGACGAGCTCTATACGGCGGAAAAGGGCGGTGGGGCGTTTCTCAACGACCGGCGTTTGCGGGTGGCAGGGCGCCAGCGACTGCCGGACGCCTTGTTCGGCACCGGAATTCCGTTCCTCGGGCGCGGCGATCATGCCGGCTTCCTCTACGAATTGCGGCAGATCATATCGGAGACCGCCGGCATCCGGCGGATCGGCGCTGCGTCCCTCGACATCGCCTATGTGGCGGCCGGCCGCCTCGACGGCTTCTGGGAGCGGACGCTCAAGCCGTGGGATCTCTCGGCGGGGGCGATCCTGGTCCGCGAAGCCGGTGGGTTCGTCACCGGCATGGATGGCAAGAAGTTCGACCACATCGCCGGCGACATCGTTTGCGGCAACGAGTTCATGCACAAGGCTCTGATCGACCAGTTGCAGCAGGCGGAGGCAAAACGCCAGGCGGTCATGACCAACTCAGCCGCGCCAGTTTAACGATGAATTAATTCAAAGGCGTTCCGGTAACCGTCGCGGACGTTTGAAAGTGCCGTATTATTCCTTATCCTGCTTCAGGGATCTGGCCGGAATGCGAACCGGTCGACTCACGAGGACGCGGGGCAGAGGGACGAGGCGCCCGGGCCGGCTCGCGGAAGCGGTCGAGGCCGGTGGCCGTGCCAACTGCCGCAGGAGTTGATTGGAACGTAATGCAGGTCTTCAGTTCGCCGAACGACAAGACGGTAAGACCGGACGATTTTGACCCGAATCGGCTTTCGAGTCCCATGGTTTTCTTGTGGTCGATGCTCGTGTTCCTGGCACTCGCCGGGTTTGTCGCGGCGATCCTCAGCCGCCAGATTTCCTCGGCCTTCGCCACCAATCCCGGCCTCAACGGGCTGATCATCGGCGTCCTCGCCGTCGGTATCTTTCTGGCGATGCTGCAGGTCCTGCGTCTCGCGCGGGAAGTGCGCTGGGTCAACGCCTATCGCGAGGGCGCGGCGGATTTCGAGACGCTGAAGGACCCGGTGCTGTTGGCGCCGATGCGCGGGCTGCTCGGTCGGCGGCGATCGATCTCGCTGTCGACCCATTCGATGCGCTCGATCCTCGATTCGATCGCGACTCGCCTCGACGAGACCCGTGACATCGCCCGTTACCTGATCGGCCTGCTGGTCTTCCTGGGCCTGCTGGGAACATTCTGGGGCCTGTTGCGCACGATCGGATCGATCGGCGCGACGATCCAGGGGCTGGACCCCGGCGCCGGCGATACGGCGAGTGTCCTCGACTCGCTGAAAGCCGGTCTCGCGGCTCCGCTGTCCGGCATGGGGACGGCATTTTCCTCATCGCTGTTCGGTCTGTCCGGGTCGCTCATCCTCGGTTTCCTCGACCTGCAGATCGGCCGCGCCCAGAACCGCTTCTACACCGAGCTGGAGAACTGGCTCTCGTCGGTGACCGACGTCGGGTCGGACATGGTCCTGGCGCCGCATGCTGGCCAGAGTCCCGCCCAAGGCGAGCAATTGCGGGTCCTGTCGGATCAAGTCACCAAGCTCGTCCACGACCAGGGCGCCAGCCCGCGCACCAGCGCCGCCATGGCCAATCTCGCCGAAAGCATTCAGGGGTTGGTCACGCACATGCGCAGCGAGCAGCAGCTCTTGCGCGATTTCGTCGAGACGCAAGCCGGCGAGCAGCGCGAGTTGCGCCAGGTGCTCGACCGTCTTTCCCGCCAGATCGGCGACATGAGCAAGGACCGCTGAGCGATGGCGCTGGCGCGTAACCGCAGGAGCGAACGCACCGTCGATTATTGGCCGGGCTTCGTCGACGCGCTGTCGACGTTGCTTTTGGCGATCATGTTCCTGCTCTCCGTCTTCGTACTGGTGCAGTTTCTGCTCAGCCGCGAAATCTCGGGCAAGGACGAAGTGCTCGACCGGCTGAACACGCAGATCAATGAACTGACGCAGCTCTTGGCGCTCGAACGCTCGACCGGGCAGGACTATCAGGATCAGATCGCGACGCTGCGCGCCTCGCTGTCCTCCACGGAAACGGAAAAGAGCCGGCTGCAACGTGCGCTGGAATCGGACTCCGGTTCGGCTGCGGCGGCAAGCGCCGAAGTCGAGGGTCTGCAATCGGCCCTCGACGACGAACAGCAGTTCTCCCAGCGAGCGCGATCGCAAGTCGAATTGCTCAATCAGCAATTGTCGGCCCTGCGCCAGCAGATTGCGGCCTTGGAGAACGCGCTCGGCGCGTCGGAGAGCCGTGATCAGGAAAGCCGAACCAAGATCGCCGATCTCGGCCGCCGTCTCAACGTGGCATTGGCGCAGCGGGTGCAGGAATTGTCACGTTATCGTTCGGATTTCTTCGGGCGGCTGCGGGAGATCCTGTCGGACCGCGAGAATATCCGCATCGTCGGCGACCGTTTCGTTTTCCAGTCGGAGGTGTTGTTTCCCTCAGGCTCGGACGTGTTGCAGCCGGCCGGCACCGAGGAGATGGCCAAGCTCGCCACGGCGATCAAGGAGCTGGCGCGCGAGATTCCTTCCGACATCAACTGGATCCTCCGCGTCGATGGACACACCGACAATATTCCCATTACCGGCGGGCGCTTCGAGGACAATTGGGAACTCTCGACCGAGCGGGCCGGAGCCGTGGTGAAATATCTGATCAGCCAGGGCGTGCCGCCAGAGCGTCTGGCAGCGACCGGCTTCGGCGAGTTCCAGCCGCTCGACACCGACGACACGCCCGAGGCGCGTGACCGCAACCGCCGAATTGAGCTGAAGCTCACCGAGCGCTAGAACGCCGCGCACAGACTCCGCCGTGTCCCAGAAGGGGCGACTGCCCCGAGCCGCTGTCGTTACAAGTGTAACGATTGACGATGCCGCCGCAGCCATGCGAGCCTTTCCTCGAAGGGAAGGGCACCCCTTCTTGACGACCGCGCATCAAGCGCGGCTGGGAGGAAAAATATGAAACGTCTACTACTCAGTAGCGTGGCCGCGCTCGGCCTGATTGCTGCCACGCACGCCGTGGCACAGACCGACGACAATATGGAAAAACTCCAGGGAATGCAGTCGACCGGCACCTCGATGGATTTCCAGACCATCGAACAGACCGGCGAATACGCGGATCAGCTGCGCAAGAATCTCGAGAGCGTCAAACTACCGGACGGGTTCAAGATCGAACTCTATGCGGTCGTGCCGGATGCGCGGCACATCGCCATCGGGTCGCAGGGCGTTGCCACCTTCGTGGGCACGCGCAAGCAGAACGTCTGGGTGGTCACCGATCGCGACAAGAACCGCGTCGCCGACGAGGTCAAGGAGTTCGCCCCGTCGATCGATTTTACCATTCCCAATGGCGTCTGCTTCTCCAAGGACGGATTCCTTTACATCGCCGAGCAGAACCGGGTGCTGGTGCTGCCGGCCGCCGAGTTCTTCTATGAAAGCCCGGATGTCGCCGTCGGAATCGTGGTGGAACAGGGCAAGCTGGTTCCGACATCGGAAGAGTCGTTCAACCACACCGCCCGTGTCTGCCGGATCGGCCCGGACGACAAGCTCTACATAGCGCTCGGGCAGCCATTCAACGTGCCGCCGCCGGAAAAGGCGGATCTCTATCAGCGCGAGGGCATTGGGGGGATCATCCGCATGAACCGAGACGGCTCGGGCCGTGAGGTTTATGCCACCGGTATTCGCAATTCCGTCGGTATGCAGTTCAACCCGGCAAATGGCGATCTCTGGTTCACCGACAATCAGGTCGACGGCATGGGGGACGACATTCCTCCCGGCGAGCTGAACCGCAGCACGGGATCGGGTCAGAATTTCGGCTTCCCCATCTATGGCGGCGGCAGTGCGCGCACCAACGAGTACAAGGATGCCGAGTTGCCGACCGACGCGGTCATGCCGGAAGTCGAGATGGTCGCGCATGCCGCCGACCTCGGCATGGACTTCTACACTGGTACAAGCTTCCCGCGTCAGTATCGGGGCGGCATCTTCTCGGCTCAGCATGGCTCATGGAACCGCACCGAACCGGTGGGCGCGCGCGTCATGTTCACTCCGGTCAACGATGACGGCACAGCCGGGGAAACGGAAGCCTTCGCGGAAGGCTGGCTGACGCCGAGCGGCGAATATATCGGCCGGCCCGTCGACGTGGAGGTGATGAAGGACGGATCGCTGCTGGTCTCCGACGATCTGGCTGGCGCGCTCTATCGCATCTCCTACGAGAAGTAGGGAATGCCGACTTGAAAACCGGGCGGTCGTCAGGCCGCCCGGGAACTTGCGTGGAGGGCGCACGTTCCGCCCCGCGAGCTATGCGACGAGGACGTCGCTACGATATCGTTTTCAATTGAGGCGCCTGGATAAATTTTTCGCGCCCTTTTCCCGGAATTCCCCATGATCAATACCGTGACCTGGATCCTCTCGGTGCCACTTTTTCTGGCGAGCTTCGTCCTGCCTGGGCAGGCGGGGGAACTGGCAGCCGGTAAGGACAAGGCCGGCATGTGCGCGACGTGTCATGGGCTCGACGGCATCGCTAAGGCGCCGAATGCGCCCAATCTGGCCGGGACGAATGTTTTCTATATCACCGAACAGCTGAAAGCCTTCCGGTCCGGCGCGCGCCAGCACCAGCAGATGTCGATCATCGCCCAGGGCCTCAGCGACGAGGACATCGCGGACCTCGCCGCCTGGTATTCGGCGATCGAGGTCACGGCGACGATGCCGGCGGTCGAATAGACGGGCACCGCTCGGCCCGCCTTCGCTACTCCGCTGCGCCGAGCAGCGTCCCGGCATGACCGGCCTCAAATTGCAGGCGGGCGAGGCGGGCATAGATTCCGTTCTTGGCAATCAGCGAGGCATGGGTGCCTTCCTCGACGACCCGCCCGCCGTCGAGTACCAGAATACGGTCGGCCTTGAGGACGGTGGCAAGGCGGTGGGCGATGACGAGCGTCGTGCGCCCCTCCATCAGCTTTTCCAGCGCCTTTTGCACGAGCTTCTCGCTTTCCGCGTCGAGCGCCGAGGTGGCTTCGTCCAGTAGCAGAATCGGTGCATCGCGCAGGATCGCCCGGGCGATCGCGATGCGCTGGCGCTGGCCGCCCGACAGAGTGATGCCGCGCTCGCCGATGGTCGTGCGATAACCGTCCTCCATCGCCTCGATGAAGCCGTCGGCCAGCGCCGATTTCGCGGCCGCTCTGATTCGATCCTCGGAGGCGTCCGGGTCGCCAAAGCCGATATTGTCCGCCGCGCTCGCGGCGAAAATCGTCACGTCCTGCGGCACGAGCGCGATGCGCTGGCGCAGATGCTCGAGATCGGCTTGCCGCGCATCCACGCCGTCGATGAGAATCCGTCCGGCATCCGGATCGTAGAAGCGTTCGATCAGCGAGAAGATCGTCGATTTTCCGGCGCCCGACGGGCCGACGATGGCAACGGTCTCGCCATGCCGGATCGTGAAGGACAGGTCGTGGACGGTCGAAACGCCCGGACGGCTCGGATAGGCGAAGCTGACGCGCTCGAACACGACTTCGCCGCGCGCCGGGACCGGCAGCGCGACCGGATCGCTGAGCGACTGCACCGCCGCCTCCTCGCCGAGCAGTTCGGTCAGGCGCTCGGCAGCGCCGGCGGCCTGGGCGAGTTCGCCCCAGACCTCCGACAGCTGGCCGAGCGCGCCGGCGGCGAAGACGGCATAGAGCAGGAACTGGCCGAGCGTGCCGCCACTCATGGTCCCTTCCGCCACCTGCTGGGCGCCGATCCACAGGACCGCGACGACCGAGGCGAAGATCAGGAAGATCGCGAAGGCGGTGAGAAAGGCGCGTGCCTTGATCGAGGAACGCGCAGCTTCGAAGGCCCGGTCGACGGCCGAGGAGAACCGACCGCTCGTCGCCGCCTCGCTGGTGAAGGCCTGGACGGTGCGCACGGCGCCGATCGCCTCCGTGGCATAGGCGGTGGCGTTGGCGAGCGTGTCCTGAGCGAGGCGCGAGCGCCGGCGGACCGAGCGGCCAAAGGCGACGAGCGGCAACACGATCAGCGGGATCGCGCCGATCACGATCAGCGACAGGCCGGGGCTCGTCACGATCATCATCGTCACGGCGCCGAAGAAAAGGATGACATTGCGCAAGGCGAGCGACGCGGTGGAGCCGACGGCGGATTTGATCTGCGTCGTATCGGCGGTCAGCCGCGAGATGATTTCGCCGGTCAGCGCCTGATCGTAGAAGCTGGGCGACAGCCGCGTCACATGGGCAAAGAGGTCCTTGCGAAGGTCCGCGACGACCCGTTCGCCCAGCGTGATGACGAAGTAATAGCGGCCGGCGCTGGCCACGGCGAGGAGGGCGGCGAGCACCAGGAGCATGCTGAAATAAGTATCGATGAAGGCGGTGTCTGATGCCGAGAAGCCCTTGTCGATCACGCGCCGCACGGCCAGCGGCAGCGACAGGGTCGTCAGCGCGGCCATCGCGAGGAAGAACACCGCGCCGGCGACCTTGCCCTTGTAACGCTTCAGATAGGGAACCAGCCGTGCCAGGGGTCTCAGATTGCGTCGCTTCCGCTCTGTCTCGCGGTCGACCGGTGTCATTTCGCGCAAACGCGCCTCCCCTTTATGCGTGGCTCCGGTCGCCCCTTGTGCCCCTACCGGCCCTCATGTATAGGCTCCTCCTCGAATTTGGAAGCGATTGCGCCGACCCTTTCCCCACGGCAATCGAGTCGCGCAAGCGGCTTGGCCGCCTCGGCGTCGGCGTGTCGGAGAAGCCGGCAAGACCAAGGATCGAAGACGATGAAGAAAGAAATTCACCCCGATTACCACGCGATCACCGTGGTGATGACCAATGGTACCGAGTATCAGACTCGCTCGACCTGGGGTTCGGACGGCGACAAGATGAATCTCGACATCGACCCGACCAGCCATCCGGCCTGGACCGGCGGCAACCAGCACCTTCTCGACCGCGGTGGCCGCGTGTCGCGCTTCAAGAAGCGCTACGAAGGCCTCGGCATGTAATCTGTCGCTTGCGGCTGGAGCATTGCTCCGGTCGTGGCAACGACATCGGCTCGGCCGCGATGAGCGCGCCGGGCTTTTTGCGTCGGGTCAGTCGGCGGAGAGGGTGCCGCTCAGGCGAAGATGCGCGTCTGGCGGTCGGAAAGATCGCGAAAGCTCTCCGACACATGCTGTGCCAGAGCATCGGCCGCCGGACCGACGCCGTCCCGCTTCATCATGAAAACGCGATAGCTGCCGAGCGGCGGTAGCCGTAACGGATCGTTCAACCGGACCAAGGTCGACGACAGCACGCTAGCGGGCAGGGGGGCGATCGCCAGATCGGCTTCAACGGCCGCAATCTGGCCCTGACAAAGCTCGCTTGAATAGGCGATGCGGTAGTCCCTTCCGACGCTGTCCAGCGCATCGAGCGCCCGACCGCGCCAGGAGCAGCCCTGATCGGCCAAGGCCAGAGGCAGGGGCGTCTGCTCGGCCGCGCGGCCCTTGCGCAGCCCGACCCAGACAAGCGCCTCGCTGTAGATCTCCTCGCTCGAAGAATTGGGTTTGTCGCCGCAACTGACGATCGCCACGTCCAATTCTCCCGCTGCGCAGCGACGCCGGAGTTCGGCACTGGAATCGAGCCTGACATCCACCGCGACCTGCGGATGAGTCGAGGCGAAGCGCTTCAGAATGCCGGGAATGGCGAAGATGCCCGAATCGTTCGGCGCGCCGAAACTCACCCGCCCCTCGATCTGCGGAACCAGGAAGCGCGCCATCGCCTCGTCGTTCAGCCGCAAGAGCCTGCGCGCATAGCCGAGCAGCATCTCGCCATCGCCGGTTGGCACGACGGCTCGCGGCTCGCGGCGAAACAACGCGCGGCCGACCATGTCCTCCAGCTTCTTGACCTGCAGGCTGACGGCCGACGGCGTGCGGTGCACGAGCTCGGCGGCTCTGGAGAAGTTGCCGCTTTCACAGATGGCGACAAAGGTGCGGGCCAGATCCATGTCGAGATTCGGTAGCGATGCCAGGGGGCGGCTCATGGCGGATTCCTCGCGAATGGAGTTTTCTATTCGAAAATCTCATAGCAAGCCTAACATCTTCTCGTTCGACTCATCAATAGCGTTTCGGCAGGGTGTGGTCTCGGACAAAGGAGACCACCATGCTGCGATCCGCATTTCTTCCGAAACACGTCGACGAGGCTTCGGCACAGACGTCATCGAACGGCTTCGCCTGGCTGCGGTCATGGAGTCTGGAGCGCCGCCGCCAGCGGCTGCGGCGCGAGGCCTTCGATACCTTGCTCAGGGTCGATGCCGACATCCTCGAAGACGTCACAGGGCTCCAGCGCAAGCAGCTGGAACACGCCGCACGCCTGCCGCTGTCGATCGATGCGCTGAAAGCGCTCCGCTCGATGCAAAGGCAGGAGCCCGATTCTCAATAAAAGTGGTGGGGAGGCTTCGTGCGTCCGAACGGCGCACGAAGCTCTCATACGGACGTGAGAGGCTTTCTTAGGTGGTCCTGAGGGGCGGCCCCAGATCAGCGTTCCCTTACCAACCATTGCCCAGCCACGCTGAGAGCGGCTAGCCGTGGAAGGCGGTCTTCAGAAGATTGATCTGCTCGCCGACCGGGTTGTTCCCGTCCGTATTCTCGCGGGAGACGTCGCCGTAGATCTCGCGATCGAGCATGGCGATGCGGCGTTCCAGCCTGAGGGCACGCTCGACGAGGCCGCGGAAGGCTTCGGGAAGCTCGCCATATTGCGGCGAGTCCTTGGCGCTTCCCAGGCCCTCGAGCCGAACCTTGACCTTCTCGGCCTCGACCTGCGCGCGCGACATGTCGCCCTGGTTCGCCGCGCGCTGGAGCAGCAGCCAGGATGCCACCTGCATCAGCCGCGTGGTCAGGCGCATGGATTCGGCCGCATACAGCGTCGCCGCAAGCCGGGACAGCGCCTTGGCGTCGGTCCGCCCGTCGCTGTCGAGATAGACCGCCGTCTCGTCGACGAGCGCCATGCCTTCGTTGAACAGCGGCTGGAAGGATCGCGAGAAGGCGAGGTGCTCGGCCAGCCGAATGGTGTGGTCGTCGTCTTTCGAACCAGTCATCTGAATCGTCATCGGCTGCGACGGTCCCCCAAAGTGTAAAATTGATCTCTCGGCAGGCCGCGATACCGAAGGCATCCTGCGTCGTCAAAGGGTGCGGCGAGAGCGGCCGGTTTGCAAGCGAACTCCCGCACAATTGTTAATTCCGGTTAACGGGTGAATCGCCGGCAAAAAAAAGAGCCGCAGCGAGCGGCTCTCAGGAGTTTACAACAGGGAGGCGTCAAACGAGGCGGGAAGCCGCTTCGTCTATCCATCAAGCTGCCAATGCATCAATCTGGACCGGGATTAGTTAAACACTGGAAACCTTACCTGAAGATTAACCCGCGCCCGCCCTCGCAAGATTTTCTCTACCTTTGCACCTGAACCCGACACATGGAGACATCAAGACTCATGACGATTCCCCAGGAAATGACAGCGGTTCTCCTCGATGGGTTTGGTGGCCCCGAGGTGTTGAAGGCCGGACAGCGCCCCGTCCCGACGCCGGGACCGGCCGAGATCCTGATCGCCGTCGAGGCCGCCGGGGTCAACCGACCCGACGTCTTGCAGCGCCAGGGCGCCTATCCGCCGCCGCCGGGCGCGCCGGACTGGCCGGGACTGGAGGTGGCCGGCACGGTGGTCGCGCTCGGGGAGGGGGCAGGTCGGCACGGGTTGGGCGACCGGGTCATGGCGCTCGTCCCTGGCGGCGGCTACGCCGAATACGCAACCGTTGCCGAAACCAACGCCATCGCGGTGCCGGGCGCCCTGTCGATCGAGGAGGCGGCGGGCGTTCCGGAAACCTTCTTCACCGTCTGGCATAACGTGTTTCAGCGCGGCGGGCTCAAGGCGGGCGAGAGCTTCCTGGTCCATGGCGGTACGTCCGGCATCGGCACCACGGCGATCCAGCTCGCCAAGGCGTTCGGCGCCACTGTCTTCGCGACGGCGGGCAGCGATGACAAATGCCGCGCGGCCGAACAGCTTGGCGCCGAGCGATGCATCAACTACCGCAGCGCCGATTTCGTCGAGGTATTGCGAGAGGCGACCGGCGGGCGCGGCGTCGATCTCACGCTCGACATGGTCGGCGGAGACTACACCAACCGCAATCTCGCCGTCGCAGCCGAGGACGGTCGCATCGTCCAGATCGCGTTCCTCAAAGGGCCGGAGGTTCAGATCGATCTCAATCTGGTGATGCGCAAGCGGCTGACGCTGACCGGTTCGACGCTGCGCAACCGCTCGGTCGCGTTCAAGGCTGCCATCGCGCGGGAGATCGAAGAAAAGGTCGGTCCGCTTTTCGCCAATGGCAAGGTGAAGCCGCTGATCGACTCGACCTATCCGCTTGCCGAGGCCGTCAAGGCGCACCAGCACATGGACGCGGATCATATCGGCAAGATCATCCTGACGACGCGGCATTCGAAGGGCTGATCGCCCACGAACTATCGGGGCGCCGCCAATGGCGCTCCGGTCCCGCAGCGCCTGTCAGGTCGGTGATCTTGGCGCCAAGGCGCTTACCTTGCTGCTGCGCTGGGTGGCGAGATAAAGGCTGGTCTCGCTGGCGACGATGCCGTCGATCAGGCGCAGGCGCTTGAGCGCCTCGTCGAGATCGGCCAGGGTTTCGGTGCCGAATTCGACGATCAGATCCCACCGCCCGTTGGTCGAATGGATGGTCTGGATTTCGGGAAAGCCCCGGAGACGAGACACGATCCGCTCGTTTCCCTTGCCTTCGATTTCGATGAGCGTGTTGCCGCGAACCGGCATTTCGGTGGCGTCGCCTCTGAGCACCACGGTGAAGCCGAGGATTTCGCCACTCGCCACGAGCCGCTCCATGCGGGAGCGGATCGTGGCGCGGGAGATGCCGAGCTCCGCCGCCAGATCGGAAATCGCCATGCGGGCATTCCGGCGCAAAGCGCCGACGAGCCGGCGATCGGTGTCGTCCATTTCGGAATTTTTACTTGCCATTTCGCGAAGTTTCCTGCCCGTTTTGATCAGTTTTTAGCATTGTCGTCGCCATCCGATCCAGATCGAATATCCGGACTGAATTCTTTCGGATTGCGACCCAGATGACATCTCGACGCTCCATCGCCCTGATCGGCGCACCGGCCGACACCGGCGGTGCCTATGCTGGTTGCCTGATGGGGCCGGACGCCTTGCGGACCGCCGGTATCGTCGGGGCTCTCTCCGAGTTGGGGCACCGGGTGGAGGATCTGGGCAATTTTCATGCGGTCGCCGGCGAATCGAAATCTCACGCCAACGCAACGGTTCACGATCTGGCCAGCTACGCCGCTCTGATCGCCATGCTCGGCGACGTCTGCCGGCAATCGCTCGACGGCGACCATGTCCCGATCTTCATGGGCGGCGATCATTCGATTGCCGCCGGAACCCTGCCGGCTATCGCTCGGCGGGCCAGGCAGGAGGGCCGCGAGCCGTTCGTGCTCTGGCTCGACGCGCATCCGGACCTGCACACGCTCGACAGCACCAGGAGTGGCAATCTGCACGGAACGCCGGTCGCCTATGTCACGGGAGCGCCGGGGTTCGAGGGGGCGGTTCCGACTCTCGACGAACCGATCCGGCCGGACAACATCTGCATGATAGGTATTCGCTCGGTCGACGCGGCTGAGCGCGCCCGCATCGTCGAGTCCGGCATTACGGTGCATGATATGCGCGCAATCGACGAATTCGGCGTCGCGGCGCCGTTGCGCGCCTTTCTGGAGCGGGTGCGCGCGGCGGACGGCCGCCTGCATGTCAGTTTCGACGTGGATTTTCTCGACCCCGAGATCGCGCCGGCCGTCGGCACGACCGTTCCCGGCGGTGCCACCTTTCGCGAGGCCCATCTGGTGATGGAAATGCTGCATGACAGCGGCCTGGTCTCATCGCTCGATATCGTCGAACTCAACCCCTTTCTCGATGAACGCGGCCGCACCGCGAAATTGATCGTCGACCTCGTGGCCAGCCTGTTCGGCCGGCAGGTCCTCGACCGCCGCACCAGGAGCTACTGACCATGACCGCCAAACCGCCGAAGAACATCAACATCGTCCCCTTCGTCAGCGTCGACAACATGATGAAGCTCGTCCTCAGCGTCGGCGTGGAGACGTTCCTTCAGGAGCTGGCAGGCTTCATCGAAGCGGATTTCCGGCGCTGGGACCTGTTCGACAAGACGCCGCGCATCGCCTCCCATTCCGCCGAGGGCGTGATCGAGCTGATGCCGACCAGCGACGGCGAGGTCTACGGCTTCAAATACGTCAACGGGCATCCGAAGAACTTCAAGGAAGGCCTGCAGACCGTCACGGGGTTCGGCGTGCTGTCGCGGGTCGACAACGGCTATCCGGTGCTGTTGTCCGAAATGACGATCCTGACGGCGCTCAGGACGGCCGCGACGTCAGCCATGGCCGCAAAGTATCTGGCACCCAAAGGGGCCGAGTGCATGGCGATCATCGGCAACGGGGCGCAGTCGGAATTCCAGGCAATGGCGTTTAAGGCGCTGCTCGGGATCAACAAGTTGCGGCTCTTCGACATCGACCCGGCGGCGACCGAGAAGTGCCTGCGCAACCTTTCCGGCAAGGGCTTCGAGATTGTCGGCTGCACCAGCGCGGAAGCCGCTGTCGAGGGTGCCCAGATCATCACGACCGTGACCGCGGACAAGCAATACGCGACCATCCTGACCGACAACATGGTCGGGTCCGGTATCCACATCAATGCGGTCGGGGGTGACTGTCCCGGCAAGACGGAGCTGCACAAGGACATCCTGCTGCGCTCGGATATTTTCGTCGAGTATCCGCCGCAGACCCGGGTCGAGGGGGAGATCCAGCAGTTGCCGGGCAATCATCCGGTGACGGAGTTGTGGACGGTGATCGCTGGCGACGCGGTCGGCCGTCGGGATGCGCGTCAAACGACGCTGTTCGATTCGGTCGGCTTCGCGATCGAGGATTTTTCGGCGCTTCGTTATGTGCGCGAGAAGGTGGCATCGACGGCGTTCTTCGACCTGCTCGACATGATCGCCGATCCGGATGACCCGCGCGATCTGTTCGGCATGGTGCTCAGGGCCGACAAAGCCGCGTAATCCGCACCAAGGAATCTCAGAACACCAGGACCTTGTCCGCGGCCAGCGTGGCCTCGGCCAATTCGTTCATCGTGCTGCGCGTCGAGCCGTCGATCACCTCGTCGTCGGACAGGCCGCGCGCATCCATGCAGGTGCCGCAGAGCAGCACCCCCCCCATTCGCGCTGAGAACCCGGCGGAGCATGCGCTCGATGTTGTAATAGCCGTCGGGCGTCTTCTGCCCCTTCTTCGCACAGATGACCGCGTCGGCCATGAGGAACACCGTCACGGTGCCCTCCGGGTCGTGCTTGGCCAGCGCATGGGCCATGCGCAGCCCGTTGAAGCTGCGTTCGGTGCCATAGGGCGGGTCGTTCAGGATGAGAAGATGTTGCATGTCGGTTCGCTCCGCTTGACCAATCTCCCGGACCGGGAAGGTGCCGCGCCATCGTCCGGCGCGGCGTGGGCTCAAGGCCGGACGTCGCCGGACCGCTCTTTCAGTTCGGTAAGGACCGCGCGGATCCGTTTCGCGTTCACTCCCCGATCGAGGCGCCCAGTGCGCGAGCGCGAGCGGACGTCGATGATCGCGCCGCCGTCCGAAGGCGTGACGCGGATGATGACCTCGTCCTTGAAGTCGTAGAGGAAACTGCCGGCGACGGCTTCGATCCGGCCATCCTCGGGCTCTTCCGCGACGATCTCCCAGCCTTCGTCATCGACGAGCTCGCGAGCCAGGGAAAAGGCCTGGTCGGGCGTGACCGTCAGCGCCAGGGGCGCCAGATCGGGGTAGGCCGCGCGCTGCAACTCGGCGACCTCTCCGCCCGGATAGTCGGTCGGCTTGGGCATGTCCCAGAAAACCGGCGGGTCCTCGATATCGGTGCTAACGTCATTGATCGGCGGATAGGCCCGGGTGGCGTATTCCCACTCTGCCGCCATCGCGACCACCGGCAAGGAGGCCGCGAGACCGAGAAGCCCCACCAGAAAGCCGCGCCGCTCGCCGCCGGGACGCGATCGCGCGAGGCCGATGACCGAGAGTACGAGGCCGAGCGCCGCCGTATAGGCCGCATAGGTCGAGATGTTCAGCGCGGTCGTGACCTGCCACCAGCCATACCGGTAGCCGATGCCTGATAGCGCGATCCCGGCGATCGCGCCCAGGCCGAGCGCGAAGCCGGTGAGCGCGGTTCGGGACCACGGTCTGTCGCCGCGATGTCCTGTGGTCTCATTCATGCGTCGTTCCTCTGATGGGGTTGGCCGGTGCCGGGAGAAAATCTTGTCGGCGGCCGCTCGATAGGCCCGCAAAAGTCGAGCCGATCACGGCCAATCCGCGCGGGGGCCCTCCTCGGCCTTTTCCCCGCGCTTCCGATTGATTGCGTAGCCGCTTGCCGGTCCCTTGACCGGCTGGATCAGCATCCGGTCGAGCCAGAGATCGCGACGGGTGCGAAACTGCTCGATGCCGATGGTCATGGCTTCGTGGCCATCCCTCGGCTGTGCCTTGTAGGTTCCGAGTAGTCGGTCCCACCACGGCACGTTGAAACCAAAATTGCTGTTGGTCTCGCTCGGGTGGATGGAGTGGTGGACCCGGTGCATGTCCGGCGTCACCACGAACAATCGCAGTACCCGGTCGACGGCCAGCGGGATGCGGATGTTGCTGTGATTGAACATGGCGGTGCCATTCAAGAGCACTTCGAAAATCAGCACCGCCACCGCCGGTGGCCCGAGCGCGGCGACGACCGCCAGCTTGATCCCCATCGACAGAAGGATTTCGACCGGGTGGAAGCGCAAGCCGGTGGTCACGTCGAATTCCAGATCGGCGTGATGCATCCGGTGCAACCGCCACAGGGCGGGCACGGCGTGGAACATGACGTGCTGCAAATAGATCGCCAGATCGAGCGCCAATATCGCCACGATCACCGCGATCCAGCCCGGCACCTCGAAAATGTTGAACAGGCCCCAGCCGCGCTCCTCGGCGAGAAGCGCGAGGCCGACCGCGACGATCGGAAAGGTGAGGCGGACGAGGAGCGTGTCGACGACGACGACGCCGAGATTGTTGGTCCAGCGCAGGAGGCGGGGAATTTCCCGCCGCCGCCGCGGCGCGGCAACCTCCCAGAGCGCCATGGCGAGCAGGATGCCGAGGAAGACGGATAGGCGGATGAGCGGTTCGTTTGCCAGAAGGGTCTCGGTCATGCGGCCATCCTTTGCGCGAGTGGCTTGATATATGATCCGCTTCGAATTACATTCAAACGAATCTTTGAATGATATAGTGAGAGCGTGGCGGTGATGTCAATCGGCCCGAAGCAGGCCCTCTATGCGGAGTTTGCGGTCGTGGCGAAGGCGCTCGGCTCGCCTCATCGGCTGGAGATGCTGGAGCATCTGGCGCAGGGCGAGCGAAGCGTGGAAGGGCTGGCAGCGCGGGTGAGGCTGCCGCTTGCCAATGTCTCGCATCATCTCCAGCAGATGAAGCGCGCCGGCCTGGTCGCGGCGCGGCGGGACGGCAAATTCGTGCGCTATCGTCTCGCCGACGACGCGGTGCTCGATCTGATGGCGGCGCTTTCGCGGCTGGGGACGCGAACCCTCGACGAAGTCGCACAGATCCAGCGATCGTATTTCGACGCGCGGGACACGCTCGAGCCCGTGACGCGCGAGGAGTTGGTGGCCCGCGCAAGCGACGGCCGGGTCACTGTCCTGGATGTCCGCCCGGCGGACGAGTTCGCCTCCGGCCATCTGCCGGGCGCGATCAACGTCCCTCCCGGCGAGCTGGAGGCGCGGCTTGGCGAACTCGATCCGAGCCATGAAATCGTCGCCTATTGCCGCGGTCCCTGGTGCGTCTTTTCCTTCGAGGCAGTCGCCGCGTTGCGTTCGCACGGGCTTCTAGCCCGACGCCTGGAAGACGGTTATCCCGAATGGAAAGCGGCGGGTTTGCCGATCGAGGTCGGCGCCTAAACCGCGCCGCGATCGTATAGCCGCGGCCGCGCGCACGCGCCCCCCAATGCCTCCGAATCCCCTACGGCAGAATGCGGATATCGAATAAACCGAACCACCGTTGATTTGGGTCAATAGCCGCGAGCGCCGTTTGACGTAGCATTCAAGAGGTGAAGTTATTTAAAGGAGATCATCAGATGAAACGGATTGCATTTCTGCTTCCGGTCGCCGCGTTGTTGTTGTCGTCGGCCGCGCAGGCCGCCGGAGACCTCAGTCGGGCGGACCCAACGGAAATCGTCATCGAAATGGGCACATCCGGTGACAAGATGTATTTCAAGCCGGACAACATCGAGTTGGAAACCGGCAAGGCCTACAAGATCGTGCTGAAAAACGTCGACGACGTGAAGCACGAGTTCGAGGGCCATGAATTCATCGAGAAGATTTTCACGCGTAAGGTGGAGATCACGGACCCTGCCGGAGAGTTGGTCGCCGAAATAAAGGGTCCTGTGACTGAGATCGAAGTCGGGCCGAAGCGAGAGGTCGAATGGTTCATCGTACCGGTTCAAACCGGCGAAGATATCCCGGTGGATTGTGCGCTTCCCGGGCACAAGGAAGCCGGCATGTTCGGCACGATCACCATCAAGTGACACTGTCGGCGTTCGTCTCGATCTGGGGCGACCGCCGTCCTTTCGCGTGCCGTGAAAGGCTCCGCGGTTGCGGATCGGCCGAAGGGAGCGCCGCCGTGTCCGTCAGGCGCGGCTGGCCGCAAATCTGATCTCGGTACTCGGCGTCGTCGCCCGGCTTGCTCGTTTGCGCTGCAACCGCAACGTGGTACTCGGCCGCGAGACCGGACGTTGCCGCTGCCCGCGCCGCATCGATCCTCCGGCCCCGATAATTCGTTTCGATTTCCTTGCGTCGCCGCAGCGACGCGCCTATAAGGGCGGCCGAATTCCCGGACATGTGGTTGAACATCCACGGCTTGCCTCCCGGGGCAGGCACTAAGGAGGATTGTATTCATGGCACAGCAATTATTGATGCCGAAAGCGACGGCCGTCTGGCTTGTCGACAACACTTCGCTGTCCTTCGAACAGATCGCGGATTTCTGCACGCTGCATCATTTGGAGGTCAAGGCGATCGCGGATGGCGAATCGGCGCAGGGCATCAAGGGGCTCGACCCCATTATGACCGGGCAGCTATCGCGCGACGAGATCGAGGCGGCGGAGAAGGACCCCAATCGCAAGCTGAAGCTGTCGGCGCCCAAGGTGCGTGTGCCGGAAGCCAAGCGCAAGGCGCCGCGCTATACGCCGGTCTCCAAGCGCCAGGACCGGCCGAACGCGATCCTCTGGCTGGTGCGCAGCCATCCGGAACTGAAGGATCCGCAGATTTCGCGTCTGGTCGGTACGACCAAGAACACCATCCAGCAGATTCGCGATCGGACCCATTGGAATTCCGCCAATCTCCAGCCGATGGATCCGGTAACGCTTGGTCTGTGCACGCAGATCAATCTCGACCTGGAAGTGGAAAAAGCGTCTCGCGGTATCGTGCGGCCGGAAGAACTGGCGGAGGAAGAGCGGCTTTTGTCGGCGTCGCAGACGCAGAATTGGGGCCGCGGCGAAGCCGCCGCCGAGGACGAGGAGCTGGATGCGGCCGCGGTGTTCGCCAAGCTCACCTCGATGCGCAGCAGCGAGCCCGAGGACGGCGAGGAGCAGGGCTGAAGCAGTCCGTCAGACCGATCGGAAGAATGACGCGGCGTCGGAGCAATCCGGCGCCGTCGCTCCATCCAAGGGTGATCGAGGCGATCAGTCCTCCTCCGCGACATTCACCGTATAGTTGAGGCCAAGACGGCCGCCATCGGCATAGATCGTCTGCCCGGTGATATAGCTGGCGTCGTCAGACGCCAGGAAGGCGGCGATCGCCGCGATCTCCTCCGGCTGGCCGATCCGGCCCAGCGGCGTGCGTGACAGGATGCGCCGCGAGGCTTCCTTGTCCTCTGCCACAGCGCGCAGCATGTCGGTCATGATTGACCCGGGACCGATGGCGTTGACGCGAATGCCGTGCGGCGCCAGCGACAGCGCCATAACCTTGGTCAACTGATTGACGCCGCCCTTCGAGACCGAATAGCCGACCTGGTCGGCGATCGCGAAGACAGCGTTGACCGACGACATGTTGACGATCGCGCCGGGGGCGCCGCCAGCCTTGACCTTTTCGACCAGATGACGGGCAACCGCCTGGCCGCAAAGGAAGGATCCCTTCAGATTGATGTTCAGCACGCGGTCGAACGCCTCTTCGTCGAGGTCGAGGAAGTCCGCCTTGTGGACGATACCGGCATTGTTGACGAGGATATCGACGTCGCCGAACTGGTCGAGCGCTGCGGCGAGGAGGTTGTGGACATGCAGCCGGTCGGCGACGTTGCAGACGATCGACCGGACCTCGCCGAGTTTGCCGAGTTCGGCCGCGGCGGCGGTGCCGGCTTTTTCGTCGACGTCGGCGATGACGACTTTGGCGCCGTCCTCGAGAAAGCGACGCGAAATCGCATAGCCGATTCCCTTGGCACCGCCGGTGACGATCGCAACCTTGCCGTTCAGGGCCATGGCGCTTCTCCTTTTGCTGCGTCGGTCGCGAGCCGTGCGAAACGACGCGATTGAACGCGCCTCCATAGCAGATGCGAAAGGAAAGGGCAGGGCGGGGGTTTTTCCTCGATGCCGGCCGTTCAGCCGTTGCCCTTGAAGCCGGGATACAGCGTCATGCCGCCGTCGAGGAAAATGGTCTGTCCAGTCAGGTAATCGGCCGCGTCGGATACCATCCAGGCAACGGTGCGGCCGACATCGGCCGGCTCGCCAACTCGGCCGTAGGGAATGAGCTTGAGCATCGCGTCACGGTTGTTTTCGCGCTCCTCAGCGTTGATGGCCGTTGCGATGGCGCCGGGCGCGATCGAGTTCACCCGGATCTTCTCGGCCGCGACCTCCTGGGCGATCGAGCGCATGAGCATGTCGACGCCGCCTTTGGAAGCGGCGTAATTGACGTGAAAGGCCCAAGGGATCAACTGGTGAACGGAGGAGTCGAAGACGAGCTTGCCGAGCGCCGGGCTGACGTCTTCGCGCAGTCCCTTCTGGCGGAACCGCCGCACCGCTTCCCGCCCGACCAGGAAAGCGCCGGTCAGATTAACTCCGATCACCATGTTCCAGTCGTCGAGACTCATCTCGGTCAGGGGAGCATCCTTTTGCACGCCGGCGTTGGACACGACGATGTCGATCGGCCCGAGTTCGGTTTCTGCTTCGTCGAACATGGCGATGACATCGGCCTCGTTGGAGACGTCCGCCGCGATCTTGATGGCGCGTCGCCCGAGCGCGCGGACGTCTGCGACGACGGTGTCGGCGTCTTGGTCAGAGCCATAAAAATTGATGACCACATCGGCACCGGCCCGCGCCAGTTCCCGCGCGGTGGCCTCGCCGATACCCGACGAGGAGCCGGTGACGATCGCAGTCTGTCCGGCAAGGCTGTGCAGGTCAGAAGACGCCATCTGGATCCTCCAGCATCTGGAACTCGAAATGGTTCGGGTCTTGTCTATCACCGTTCAACGCGCGATCGAGCCAAATGGCTGCAGAGATCAGCGAAAGATGTGTCAGGCCTTGCGGGAAGTTGCCCAGATGGTCGCCGGCCGAAGACAGCTCCTCCGAATAGAGCCCGAGATGGTTCGCGTAGGTGTGGAGCTTTTCGAACAGCAGCCGTGCCTCGGCGACGTATCCGGTCCGCGCCAATGCCTCGACGTACCAGAACGAGCAGATGGTGAAGGCGCCCTCTTCCCCATCGAGGCCGTCGTGGTTCTCTTCGGTGTTGATGTAATGCTTGACCAGGCAGTCGTGAACGAGATGGCGTTTGACCGCCTTCAGGGTCGACGTCCACATCGGGTCGCGCGGGTTGATGAACTTGACCAGCGGCATGAGCAGTACGACGGCGTCGAGCCCCTTGCTGCCTTTGAACTGGGTAAAGGCGCCGATGTCCGGATCCCAGAATTCCTCGAGAATCGACTGCTGTATCAGGTCGCGCTGGCCGCGCCAGCGAGCTGTGTCGGCGGGCATCGACTGGTCGTTGGCGATACGAATGCCACGATCGAGCGCCACCCAGCACATCAGTCGCGATGACAGATACTCCCGCGGTTCGCCCCGGCTTTCCCAGATGCCCTTGTCGGGCAGGTGCCAATTGTCGCAGAGCCAGTCGAGAATGCCGGACAGCTTCTTCCAGACGGAATAGGCGGGCTTTCCGCGGGCCTTGGATGCGATATAGACCGCGTCCATGAACTCGCCGTAGATATCCATCTGGCGCTGGCTGTAGGCTTCGTTGCCGATCCGTACGGGCTGAGAACCGAAATACCCTTCGAGATGATCGAGATTGGATTCCGGCAGCTGCTCCGACCCGTCCATGCCGTACATGATCTGCAGGCCCGATTCGCCGGTTTCCACGGCCCGAACCATGAGGAAATGGACGAATGCCTCGGCTTCGTCGTAATAGCCGAGGCGTGACAGGCTGTAGAGGGTGAAGGCGGCATCGCGCACCCAGGTGAAGCGATAGTCCCAATTTCGCTCGCCGCCGATCACCTCGGGCAGGCCGAATGTCCCGGCGGCGGCGATCGAGCCGTATTCGGATGAGGTCAGAAGCTTGAGCGTCAGCGCCGATCGCACAACGAGATCACGCCAATAGGTCGGATAGGTGCCGCTCTCGACCCATTCGTGCCAGTAATCGCGGGTTCGGGAGGAGACCTTGGCGACGTAGCCGTCATCGACCGTCGGCTGATCCTTACGGCCGGGACAGAAGACCACGTGACAGGTCTCGTCCTCGGCCAATTGAATGGTTCCGTGAACGTTCTCGCCGTCGATCTCGAGGGGGATTCTCGTATAGAAATAGACAATGTCATTCGACCCCTCCCACCCAACGGTGAAGCCGCCTTCGATCGGCTGGATGACAGGCGCGCGCCGGCCGTAGTCGGGCCGTGGCGCGATCGTCAGCTCGAAGGTGACTGCACCCATGATCGCCTTGGCGCGGCGCACGATGCGGCCGGAGCCGTCGACCGGCATGAAATCACAGACCTCGCCGATGCCGTCATTGTCCAGAAACCGCGTGATCAAAATGTTGGTGTCCGGCAGATACATCTGCCGATGCTTGCGCTCGTCGGTGCCTCCGCCCGCCGTGAGCCGGAAGAAACCACCGTTCTTCGGGTCCAGGAGGCCGGCGAACAGCGTCGGCGAGTCGATGTTCGGATGGCAGAAAAAGTCGATGGTTCCGTCCATGGCGACCAGCGCCAGCGTCCGCATGTCTCCAATCACCCCGTGATCGGCGATGCGGTTGGGAAGCTCGGGCGCGTGCTTTGATGACATCTCTGACTCGTTCGTTTGGGGCTTGTTCGTGGCGGGACATTCTCCACCGCAAAGTGACGTCAATTTCGCGAGCCGCCACCCAAGGAGCGGCTGTGCACGGCAGATGCGGGATTGAATGCCGCCACGCCCCCCGGTACAAGCCGTGCTTGCCTCTTTTGCTATATATCGAAGGAGGCGCAGCTTTTCTTACCGACAAGGGTGGAAAATCGTGATCAGCGCGATCGAACGGGGCGTCAGACGCGCTCTGGAAAAGGGCAACGCGGCCGATCCGGATTTCCGCGTCAAGGTTTACGAGGCGGCCGAGCGCGCGATGATTCGCGTGGTGACCGACAAGAATCAGGACGAGGCGGAGGCGAATCGCCAGCGCGACGAGTTGATGGCGGCGATCGAGGCGATCGAAGTCGACTATCCTCCGGCTGCCTATCGAGACTCGCAAGGCGGGGAGGCAATCCCGGCCGATGTCGCGGTTGCCACATCCGGTGGTGGCCGATCTCCCTTTGTCGCCGAGTCGCCCCCCGGCGGGCTCGACGCACCGATGCGGCAGGCGACTGCGGCCGGCGCCGCGCGGCCGGCGGGGGAACGCGGGATCGACACCGTGCCGATTTTAACTGACCCGGAGCAAGATCGGATCGCGCCGGCCGACGATGCCTGGTCGCCGGGTGGTCGTCGCGCCCCGCCGGCGCGATGGGCGCACCGGCGTCTCGCCATTTCGGTGATCGCCCTCGTGATTTTGCTGCTCGTTGCCGTGGCCGCTTGGTTCGCACTGTCCCGCACGTCATCAGACCCGACGGCTGTCGGGTCGGAGCAGGAAACCACCGGACGGCGTGTCCGTGTCGGATCTTCGGACGGAGTCGCGGCTGGGGCCTCTCAGGAAAACTGGATCGAGGTTTTCGCCGGCGGTCAAATCGACCGCGTGTCGGCCGAAACCGGTGGCCGGGTAAAAGCGATCGACGGCGCCGGCGGACGTGCCGCCGTCCAGATCGAGGGGCCGGCTGATACGGAGGAGGCCGAAATCGCGCTGCTGATCGGACCCGGTATCGTTGCACGACTGGCCGGCCAGAAGGCGCGCGGCGAACTGACCGTCGGCTCGCCGGACGATACGCCTCGCGAGTTTACCATCCGGTGCCTGTTCGCCGGCAAAACGGTTTGTGGCCGGCAGCGCTTTTCGACGACAATCGGGGAGGAAACCTTCGTGTTCGACATGGATGTGCCGGCAGGTGTCGACGGACCGGCGCAGCTTGCGATCGGTCCTGGCGTCGGCGGAAACGCGCGCGACCTCAATGTTTACGGGTTTCGCCTTCGGCCGATCGAATGATGGATCGGCGCAGCCGCCGCGGCGCGGCGACGCAATCCGCCACCTCGTCATGAAAATCTGACGGGACCGTCGTAGGCTCGCTCCATGCTGTTTTCATTGCGATTCGCAAATTTCCCGGCAAAGGCATGCCGATGGCTTTGACCGGACGTTCGGAAGACGAACTCAGCCCCGGCGCCACCGGCGCAACCAAGGCCGGCCGTGCCAAACGCACGAGCCTTGCCGCGGCCGTGGCGCTTGGCGCACTCGCCTGGTGGGTTCCCGAGGCTGCGGTCGGCGCGCTGCTCGTGTTCGTTCTGCTCATGCTTGTCATGCATTGGCCTCGTGGACGTGGAGCGGCCCGCGGGCGAGCCCCCGCCGCGGATGGAGGGCAGTCGATTTGGCCGGCGCGGGGCATGAAGGCAGTGGTCGAGGCGCTTCAGGAGCCAGGCTTTATCGTCGACCGAGCGATGCTGCTGCGCTACCGGAACCCGGCCTCGCTGGTCGCCTTCGGCAATATGGCGCTCGGGGACCCGATTTCGCTTCGCTTCCGCTCGCCGGAATTGCTGGGCACTATCGAGGGCGCAATCGCAAGCCTTCAGCCGGCCTATGCCATGCTTGATGAGCGGCGGCCCGAGCGAACCTGGCAAGTCGAGATCGTGGCGATTCCGCCGCATCAGGGCGAGCGGCCGCATTTCTTCCTGATTCTGTTCCGCGACCGGACGGCGGAATTGCAGATCGAGCGCATGCGGACGGATTTCGTCGCCAATGCGAGCCATGAGCTGCGCACGCCGTTGGCGTCGCTGACCGGCTTCATCGAGACGCTGCAGGGCCCCGCCCGCAACGACGCCGCCGCGCGCGAGCGCTTTCTGCAGATCATGCGGGAGCAGGCCGCGCGGATGTCGCGATTGATCGACGATCTGTTGTCGCTGTCACGAATCGAGATGAAACGGCATGTGCCCATCGCGGCGACCGCCGATCTGGTGGCGGTCTTGAACAAGGTCCGATCGCACTTGACCCCGCTCGCTGCGGAACTTGGTATGACGATCGATTTTTCCACTCCTGAGGGCGCCTTTGTCGTTGCCGGCGACGAGGACGAACTGATCCAGGTGTTCTCGAACCTCGTCGAGAACGCCTGCAAATACGGTGAGAGTGGCAAGCGCGTTGAAATGGAGTTGTCCCGAACTAGCGAACGGGGCGAGCCGGTGATCAACGCTTCGGTTCGCGATTTCGGTCCCGGCATTCCCGCCGAGCACGTACCGCGGCTCACCGAGCGTTTCTACCGGGTGGATGTGGGCAGCTCGCGCGCCAAGCACGGCACCGGTCTCGGCCTGTCGATCGTCCGCAATATCCTCCTGCGCCATCGCAGTCGGCTTCTGGTCGTCTCGCGTATCGGTGAAGGGTCGGTCTTCACGGCGCGCTTTCCCGATCCGAGACGAACGTCAGTGCAATCTTAAAATACAATAATAATCAATGGGTTATGGCGTCATAAAACTGAGTTCAAGGTGTCATATAGAGTTCGTGCGACGTCGATAGAGGTGACGGCGAACCGTAGCCGCCAAGCAGGGTGGCAATTCAACGCTCGGTTCTCAACGAAACTCCTCAAGGAGATCTTCCCGTGAACAACAGACTCATCGCCGGCCTTGCGCTCGGCACCGCAATCGCTTTGACCGGCCAGGCTGGCGCGCAGAGCCGTGATCAGATCCAAATCGTCGGCTCTTCGACTGTTTTTCCCTACACCCAGGCCGTCGCGGAACAGTTCGCGAACCAGTCGGAGTTTTCCTCACCGGTTGTCGAATCCACCGGTACCGGCGGGGGCATGAAGATCTTCTGCGAAGGCGTTGGCGCTCAGACCCCGGACATCACCGGCGCATCGCGTGCCATGAAGCCGTCCGAGTGGGAGTTGTGCCAGAAGAACGGCGTGACCGACATCACCGAGGTGTTGCTCGGCTATGACGCGCTTTCGCTCGCGTCGTCGCAGAACGGCCCGGATCTGTCCGTCACCAAAGAGCAGCTCTACAAGGCGCTTGCCGCCGAAGTGCCCGTCGATGGCGAGATCAAGGCCAATCCGTACAAGAGCTGGAACGAGATCGATGCTTCGCTGCCCGCCGAGCCGATCCTGGTTTACGGCCCGCCGCCGACGTCCGGCACCCGCGACGCCTGGGTCGAACTCGTCATGGAAGAAGGCTGCGGCGAGCTTGCCGAAGTCGAAGCTCTCGAAGACGACCGCAAGGCCGAAGTCTGCCAGCGCATGCGCACCGACGGCGCGTTTGTCGAAGCCGGCGAGAACGACAACCTCATCGTCCAGCGTCTGGAGTCCGATTCGAGCGCCTTCGGCATCTTCGGCTATTCCTTCCTGTACGAAAATCAGGACAAGCTGAAGGGGGCGGAGATCGGTGGCGTCACGCCGTCGGAGACGACCGTTGAATCGGGCGAGTATCCGGTATCCCGTCCGCTGTTCGTCTACATCAAGAATGCACACCGTCAGGCGATTCCCGGCCTCAACGAGTTCGTCGCGGAATATGTCAGCGAAAACGCGATGGGACAGGATGGCTATCTGCTGGACCGCGGCCTCGTCCCGCTGAAGGACGAAAAGCTGAAAGAGATCCAGGACAAGACTGTGAACGGCGGCTCGATGGAAGCTCCTCAGGGCTGACATCCGGCGTTTCCTAGCCTACGCCTTCAAGCAATCCCGTCGGCCTATCCGGGTCGGCGGGACCCCAACGGAGCCTGGCCGTGCCGCTGAGCATCATCTTCGCCATTCCGGTGCTGTTGAGCATCGCCGGCTTCATTCTTGCCAGCCGCAAGGCACGCCGTTCGGGCGCGGCGAGCGAAGCGCGGCTCCACTCGCTTCCGAAATATCACGGATATCTGGCGGTGCTGCTGGTGTTGGTGCCAAGTCTCGCGCTGATCGTCGCCTGGCTGTTGCTCGAGCCGGCCATCCTGAACGCCTATATTCGCACGCTGCTGCCGTCGTCAGTGACGGACGGACTGAGCCCATCACGGCTCAGCCTCATCGTCGGCGAGGTCCGGCAGGCCGCTGTGGGTATTACCTTCGGCGAGCCCAGTGCGGCGGTTTTGGCCGCCGCGGAGCGCTTCAAAAGCGCTGCCACCCTGTCGCGGTGGATTTTGGCGGGGCTCCTCCTGCTTATCGGTGCCGGCGCCATTGCCTGGGTGCTGGCGCGGGTCCGGGTGCGGTTCCAGGCGCGTAACAATGCCGAGCGGATCCTGAAATGGCTTCTGATCGGTTGCGCCACCGTGTCGATTCTGGCCACGGCAGGAATTTTCTTCTCACTGGTGTTCGAGGGGTTCCGGTTCTTCGCGGTGGTCTCGCCGATCGAGTTCTTTTTCGGAACGAAATGGGACCCGCAGATCGCCATTCGTGCCGATCAGGTTGGCAGCACCGGGGCATTCGGCGCCGTGCCGATCTTCGTCGGAACCTTCGTCATCGCGACGACCGCGATGATCGTCGCGCTGCCCGTCGGGCTGTTCGCGGCGATCTACATGTCCGAATTCGCGCCGAGGGCGGTTCGCGGCCTGGTCAAGCCACTCATCGAGGTCCTGGCTGGGATCCCGACCATCGTCTACGGCTTCTTCGCGGTCCTGGTTGTGTCTCCGGCGATCCGAGGGGCCGGCGAGGTGGTCGGCGTCTCCGTCTCGCCGACGGCGGCGATCGTGCCCGGCCTGGTGATGGGCGTGATGCTGATACCGTTCATCTCCTCGCTCTCCGACGATGCGCTGAATTCGGTGCCGCAGTCGCTGCGGGATGGTTCGTTCGGCCTCGGCGCGAACAAGGCCGAAACCGTCATGCGCGTCGTGCTACCGGCGGCCCTTCCGGGCATCGTCGGCGGTGTTCTCCTGGCCTCGAGCCGGGCGATCGGCGAGACGATGATCGTGGTGATGGCTGCGGGGCTCACCGCCAATCTGACCGCCAACCCCTTGGAAGGCGTCACGACGGTCACAGTCCAGATCGTCTCGCTGCTCACTGGCGACACGGAATTCGACAGCCCCAAGACACTCGCCGCGTTCGGTCTCGGTCTGACGCTGTTTATCGCGACGCTCGGCCTGAATCTCATCGCGCTGCAGGTCGTCAAGCACTTCCGGGAACAATATGACTGAGATCGTGTCTTCCGGCGGCGAGTCCTCCCGCACGCAGCAATTGGTTCGGTCGAGCCTGAAACGGCGCAAGGCCGCGCAGACGCGTCTCAAGCTGTACGGGATCGTGGCGATCCTGTTCGCCCTCACAATGCTCGCGATCCTGGTCGGGTCGGTCGTCAGCTCGTCCATGGGCGCCTGGACGCAGACCCAGGTCCGCATCGAAATACCGCCCTTTTCCAGCGTCGAGGAGGCGGCGGCAAAAAGCCCCCGCTCGGCTGCCAACGATGCGATTCTGTCGTTCTTTCCGGCGACCGAGGGTCGCAAGGAGCGCCGCGAGATCACCTCGATCCTCAGCGACGGCGCGCAATACGACGTCGAGGATGCGATCGCTGCGGCCGGCGCCGCCGTTACCGAGGGGCTCGATGTGTGGGTTCCGGTATCCGACCCCTATGAGCAGCTCTATGAGGGCGTGATCGATCCCACCGTCGACGCCAGCCGGCGTCCGCTCAGCGACCGGCAGATCGAGGTGTATCAGGCGCTCGATCAGGCCGGGCGCATCCGCTCCAAATTCGACTGGGGCCTGTTCACCAATGCCGACAGCCGCTTTCCGGAGTTGGCCGGCCTCAAGGGCGCGATTATCGGCTCGTTTTTCCTGCTGCTCGTCTGCCTGGTGGTGGCCGTGCCGCTCGGCGTCGGCGCCGCGGTCTATCTGGAGGAATACGCCAAGAAGAACCGTCTGACGGATTTCATCGAGATCAACATCAACAATCTTGCCGCGGTGCCGTCCATCGTTTTCGGCCTCCTGGGCCTTGCGCTGTTCCTGGGCTTTTTCGGATTGCCCCGTTCCGCGCCGCTCGTCGGCGGGCTCGTGCTGGCGCTGATGACGCTTCCGACCATCATCATCACGACGCGCAGCGCGCTCAAGGGCGTGCCGCCGTCGATCCGTGAAGCGGCGAGGGGCGTTGGCGCCTCCGAGATGCAGGTCATCGGCCACCACGTTCTTCCCGTGGCGTTGCCCGGCATCCTGACTGGAACGATCATCGGTCTGGCCCAGGCACTCGGCGAAACCGCACCCTTGCTGCTGATCGGCATGAACGCGTTCATCACGTCGGCGCCATCCAGCATCGTGGACGCGTCCACGGCGCTTCCGACCCAGATCTTCATCTGGTTCGACAGTCCTGAGCGCGGCTTCGTTGCGCGTACCAGCGCCGCGATCGTCGTGCTCTTGATGTTCCTAACAGTGATGAATCTCACCGCGGTTCTTCTGCGCCGCCGTTTCGAGAGGCGCTGGTGATCTTGCGACAGGAATCNTCGTGCTCTTGATGTTCCTAACAGTGATGAATCTCACCGCGGTTCTTCTGCGCCGCCGTTTCGAGAGGCGCTGGTGATCTTGCGACAGGAATCCGCCATGATGGACGATATGCAAACGACGTCAGCGAAGGGAGCGGCGGTGCGACCCAACCGTACGGTCAAGATGCGCGGCGAAAAGGTGTCGGTCTATTACGGCCAGAAACAGGCCCTGTTCGACGTCGATCTCGACATCGAGGAGCGTCAGGTCACCGCCCTGATCGGCCCGTCCGGCTGTGGGAAATCGACCTTCCTGCGCTGTCTCAACCGGATGAACGATCCGATCGACATCGCCAGGGTCGAAGGCCATATCACGCTCGACGGCCGGGATATCTACGATCCCGACATCGACGTGGTGGAGCTACGCGCCAGGGTCGGCATGGTCTTCCAGAAGCCCAATCCATTTCCCAAGTCGATCTTCGACAACGTCTCCTACGGACCGCGTATCCACGGCCTGGCGACGTCGAAGACGGAGATGGAAGAGATCGTGGTGACCAGCCTTCGCAAGGCTGGCCTGTTCGAGGAGGTCAAGGACCGTCTCGATGAACCGGGGACCGGCTTGTCTGGCGGTCAGCAGCAGCGCCTGTGCATCGCTCGCGCCATCGCCGTCTCGCCCGAGGTGATCCTGATGGACGAGCCGTGTTCGGCCCTCGATCCGATCGCGACCGCCAAGATCGAGGAACTGATCGACGAATTGAAGCAGAACTACACGATCGTGATCGTTACCCACTCGATGCAGCAGGCGGCGCGGGTGTCGCAGCGCACGGCGATGTTCCATCTGGGCCGCGTCGTCGAGGTCGGGGCGACGGAGAAAATGTTCTCCAACCCCGACGACAAGCGCACCCAAGACTACATCACCGGGCGCTTCGGCTGAACGAAAACTATGAGGAAAGCGGCAGATGACCGAGCATACCGTCACGTCCTACGAGGACGAACTCAAATTCATCGTGCGCCGGATTTCGGAGATGGGCGGCCAGGCCGAGCGGATGGTCGAGCAGTCGGTCGCGGCCTTGATGCGCAGCGACTGGGATCTGGCGCAGTCGGTCGTCGCCGATGACGTGTTGCTCGACGCGGCCCAGCGCGACCTCGACGAGCGGGCGATCCGCACCATCGCCAAGCGCCAGCCGATGGCCGTCGACCTGCGCGAGATCGTTGGCGCCATCCGCATTTCCAACGATCTGGAGCGGATCGGCGATCTGGCCAAGAATATCGCCAAGCGTGTGATCGCCGTGCACGACCATTCCCAGCCGGTGCAACTCGTGCGGGGCATCGAGCATTTGTCGGAGCTGGCGCTGGTGCAGCTGAAGGAAGTGCTCGACGCCTACGGCGAACACGATCACCTTCGGGCGATGGCGGTTCGCGACAATGACGAGCAGATCGACGCGATGTACACCTCGATCTTTCGTGAGCTGCTGACCTACATGATGGAAGATCCGCGCAACATCACCGCCTGCACGCATCTGCTGTTCAGCGCCAAGAATATCGAGCGTATCGGCGACCACGCGACCAACATCGCCGAGACGATCTATTATATCCAGACCGGCGAACAGATGGCGGCGGAGCGGCCGAAAGGCGACAGCACTCCGTCCCTGGTGCAGCAGGGGTCCAACCTGCCGCCCGCCGGCCCCGAAGGGTAAACGGACATGGCCACACGCATCGTCGTGGTGGAGGACGAGGACGCGCTCGGCGTCCTGCTTCGCTACAATCTCGAAGCCGAAGGTTACCAGGTCGACGTCATTACCCGGGGCGACGAGGCGGACCTGCGCCTCAAGGAAGAATTACCCGACCTCCTGATCCTGGATTGGATGCTGCCGGGTTTGTCCGGCGTCGAACTTTGCCGCAGACTTCGTCAGCGCGGCGAGAGCGAGAAACTTCCGATCATCATGCTGACCGCCCGCGGCGAGGAAAGCGAACGCGTGCGCGGCCTGTCGGTCGGCGCCGACGATTACGTGGTCAAGCCGTTCTCGACGCCGGAACTGATCGCACGGGTTCGGGCAATGCTGCGGCGGGCAAAGCCCGAGAAAATCTCCAAGCTGTTGACCGCCGGCGATATCGACCTCGATCGGGAGAACCACCGGGTTCGCCGGGCCGGCCGCGAGATCAAGCTCGGCCCGACCGAGTTCAAGCTGATGGAGTTCTTCATGCAGTCCCCAGGGCGGGTGTTCTCCCGCGAGCAGCTGCTCGATGGCGTCTGGGGCAGGGACATCTATGTGGATGAGCGCACCGTCGACGTCCATGTCGGACGCCTGCGCAAGGCAATCAATCGCGGCCGCGAGCGAGATCCGATCCGAACTGTTCGCGGTGCCGGCTACGCCCTTGACGAGCAATTCTTATACCAACGGGCGCTGATCAAGACCCATGCGCCCAATCTCGCATTCCGATGGACGTGATTTTCCAGGGCTGATCGACGAGCTTGTTCCAAGCTGCGCAGCAGTGGGCGA
>NZ_JAZHLK010000170.1:0-508 GCF_036549515.1 Aurantimonas sp. E1-2-R+4
ACCGAGGCGATCCGGCTCGGGGCGGTGGGGTTCGACGCCGTCAAGCAAATCGCGCTGGCCCGTGTCGAGCGGCGTCCGCTTCGGCTCGACCTGGCCCGTTATCCCCATCTGCCGAAGATGGATGTCAGGACGACGGCGGCGGCCGACTACGCCGTTCTGGTTCCCGGGAGGGCGGCATGAGCGGCAAGTTCAGTCCCGACAGGATGCCGACGGGGACGACCGGCGGCACGCCGCAGGTCCTGCTCGCGCACCACCTCAAGCAGTTGAAGTTGCCGACGGTGCTGAGGGAATACGACAAGGTCGCCCGCGAGTGCGCCCGCGACGGCGTCGACCATCCCCGATACCTGCTGCGCCTGATCGAGCTGGAGCTGATCGATCGGGAGCGCCGCACGATTGAGCGGCGGATCAAGGCGGCCAGGTTCCCGGCGGTCAAAAGCTTCGACACGTTCGACTTCACTGCGATCCCGAGCCTCAACAAGATGCTCGTTCTCGAACTGGCGCGGTGCGA
>NZ_JAZHLK010000171.1:0-507 GCF_036549515.1 Aurantimonas sp. E1-2-R+4
CTCCTCGAACGACAGGGCATCGAGATCCGGCGATCGTCGCTGTTCCTCGAAGGCTTTGGCCATTCCGGTCAAGCCGAGTGCGATCAGCCGTTCATTGGTGGGATGCGTGAGCATTGAGATCTCCCTGGTTCAGTGGAAATAGCCCTGACCGCGGATGTTGCCGTGGCGCAGGGGTTGGTGATCGGGCGTCTCGTCGAGGAAAGCGCGATCAAGGCCGTTCTTGAGAATCGAACGGATCGAGGCGACGGAGCGTGCCTTGATGAGGATGGCGCGTTGGCAGGCTGCATCGACGCGCGCTTTGTCGTAGCTCCTGGCCAGCGACAGAATGCCGAGGCAGGTGCGAAAGCCTTGCTCGGGATGAGGCCGGGCAGCGATGACGGCTTGAAAGAAGGCGGCGGTGGAGGGACCGATCTTCTCGCCGGCCGCGATCATTCCTCCCGGCGTCCACTTGCCATAGCGACGGTGCGCGCTCGGCATGTGATCGGCAATCGTCGTGTGGCCGCGCCG
>NZ_JAZHLK010000018.1:0-77078 GCF_036549515.1 Aurantimonas sp. E1-2-R+4
TTGCCCATCAGCGCCAAAATGCCGAAAAGTTCATTGCCCCTGCATCGAGGGCGGCGTAACGTTCAACCCGGCATCGCCGCTCAACGAAGTTCAACAAACTTCGGGACATCCCCAGGAACCCGACCTCACGTCGGCCACCTCGAAGGCAGCGGGATCGTGGTTCGCCATGACGACGTCGAAGGCGGCGCAGTCGAGGTGCTTGGAGCGGCTTGCGCCGCCGACGGCCCTGTTTTGCTTGGGGCTGCGAGAGTCCGAGCGCACGATCAGCGGCTTTCCCAACCGGTCGGTCGTGCCGCGACTGCAGCTTGTCGAGCGCCGCTTCATTGATCAGCAGTTTGGCGGTGCCCCGACAGGCGATCTCGGCCGCGAGGCGGACGGAGACGCGTTTCTCGGCCATGGGTCGGCTTGCTTGATTTACCGGGAGTTGCGTCTTACGTTCCCGCCATCGATCCATTGAAAGTACGATCATGTCCGAGACCGCGACCCTGTCCTCGAAGTTCCAGATCTCGATCCCCAAAGCGATTCGGCGCGCCCACCATTGGGAAGCCGGGCTGACCTTCGCCTTCATCCCCAAGGGCACCGGCGTCCTGCTGGTCCCGGTCCCGACGCGGGAGAGCCTTGCAGGCCTCGCACGAGGCGCCTCCGCCACCGACCATCGGGACCGCTCGGACCGCGTCTGATGGTGCTCGTCGACACCTCGGCCTGGATCGAATGGCTGATCGGCTCTGCCACGGGACACAAGGTGGCTGAACAGCTTCCGGAGCAGGAAGACTGGCTGGTGCCGACCATGGTGCAACTGGAACTCGCAAAGTGGCTCACCCGCGAGGTCGGCGAGGACAGGGCGGATCAGGTGATCGCCTTTACGCAGGTCTGCCGGGTCGTCCCGCTCGACACCGAGATCGCGCTCGCCGCCGCCGAGGCCTGCAGCGCTCACAAGCTCGCAACCGCCGACGCCATCATTTACGCAAGCGCTCGCGCGCAGGGCGCGGGGCTGCTGACCTGCGACGCGCATTTCGAGGGCCTGCCCGGCGTCACACTGATCGAGAAGATCAAGGACTGATCGCAGGACCGCCATCGGTGGCCATTTCCTCATTGAGCTTGTGCACCATCACCGCTTCGATGACGGGCAGAAGCTCGGCCATGGCGGCGGACGCCAAGCCAAGCGCATCGCCCAACCTGAGCGCTGCATTTAGATCCCAGCCGATCACGGCACCCGGCAGCACTCGAAGCTGGCCGCCCAAGCGGCCGAGGAGGTCCCGGATCTGCCAAACCTCCAGGGTTTCCGGCCGGTGCGGCCGCGCCGGGCAGTCCGCGCACGGCCCTTGGTCGGCTCCGCGGGGTTCGCAACCCCCGCAGTAGCGTCCGCCCCCGCCGAAGGGCCATTCGGCAAGGGCACGGAGACGTTTTTTCCTGTTCCAGAGCAAGAGGTCACAGAGCTGAAGCCTGCAGAGCAAGGGCCTGTGCTCAGCCCACTCTTGCACGGGAGGATGTTCGCTGAGGGGATAATGGCGGAGAGAGAGGGATTCGAACCCTCGATACGGTCTCCCGTATACACACTTTCCAGGCGTGCGCCTTCAACCACTCGGCCACCTCTCCGTGCATTCGAGCCGACAAGCGGGAGGTTGCGTCCCGCTCTCGTCGCCTCTCGGCAACCACATCTCTTTCCGGAATTCATCCGCGCCGGACAGGCCGGCGAAGCGAAACGCCGGGGTCGATGCCCTGTCTCGAACAGCCGCGGACTATAGCCAGAACGCTCCGCGGTTCAACCCGCGAATTCAGCAAACTTCCGGGATGGTCGCAAGGGCGCTACATTGCCGCCGACGGGGGCAATCCCCACATGATATCGAAGCAGGTGACGGCGGTCCCGCGGCCAGTCCGATCTCTGCGCGGGCGGAGGGCGGCGCCGTGGCGCGACGGGTCGCCAGATAACAGGATGGGAGCGACAGGTTCATGCGGTTTTTGGTGCGTCTGATCGGCAGCCTCCTGTTGGCCATTGCCGTCGTGTTCGCCGTCGGCGACATCGCCCGCTCGCTCGCCGATCAGGCGACGCGTCTGATGAGCGTGACGGAGGCGCTGGCGATGATGGGCGGGAGCCTGGAGCCGTCCGGTGTCCAGAGCGCGACGGTGGCCGCCATGCTCGCCGAAATCGGCCGCTGGTCGGTTTCGATCACCGCCGGTGTCGCGGGGCTGGCCCTGCTGCTCGCCGGCCGCGAGCGCAAGACGCGCCGCCGCCTGGTCCGCTGACGCCTGGTCCGCTGGCGCCCTGGGCGCCGAACAAGGAGTAGTTCATGTATATTCTCGATATGTTTTCCAAGAAGATGAAGCTGCCGGTGGGCGCAGAGGCGCTGCCGGGACGGGCCGAGCCGATCGAGACCGCCGAGACCCATTTCGTCAACGGCCACCCATTGAAGCCGCCCTTCCCGGATGGCTCCGAAACGGCGATCTTCGGCATGGGCTGCTTCTGGGGCGTGGAGCGGAAGTTCTGGCAGCTGCCCGGCGTCCATGTGACGGCGGCGGGCTATGCGGCCGGGGCGACGCCGAACCCGACCTATCAGGAAGTCTGCACCGGCCAGACCGGGCAGAACGAGGTCGTGCTGGTCGTCTTCGATCCGGCGGTGGTCTCGTATGACAGCCTGCTGACGACATTTTGGGAAGGCCATGACCCGACGCAAGGGATGCGCCAGGGCAACGACATGGGCACCCAGTATCGCTCCGGCATCTACACATCCTCGCAGGCGCAGTTCGATGCCGCGACCGCGTCGCGAGCGGCCTATCAGCAGGCGCTCGCCAAGGCCGGGCACAAGGGCACGATCACCACCGAGATCGAGCCCGCGACCGAATTCTATTACGCCGAGGGCTACCACCAGCAATATCTCGCCAAGAACCCGAGCGGCTATTGCGGCGTCGGCGGCACCGGAATCTCCTGCCCGATCGGGCTGAAGACCGAGGCGGCGGAATAGCACTCCCTGCGGCGAGACCTCGGCGGACAAGGCAGGGTGATATCAAACGCGGATGAGCCCGTTTTCCATCGTCGCGGATTTCAGATGATTCTCGGCGCGGGCCGTGCCAGTCTCTCGGCAGGCACGGCCCGCCTTGCGGCCGTGGCGTCCCTCCGCCGACGATCGGCGGTTTTGAGACCCATCATCTGCAACAGGGATCGGACACTCCATGAAACAGTTCCTGGCCGGACTCCTCGCCACCTCCCTCCTGTCGGTTACCGCAGCGTCGGCCGAAGAATTCGCCCCGGCGATCCTCTACGATCTCGGCGGCAAGTTCGACAAATCCTTCAACGAGGGCGCCTATGACGGCGCCGAGAAATACAAGGCCGACACCGGCACCGAATACCGCGAATTCGAGATCGTCAACGACGCCCAGCGCGAGCAGGCGCTGCGCCGGTTCGCCCGCGACGGAGCGAACCCGATCATCTCCGTCGGCTTCAGCCAGGCCGCAGCGCTGGAAGCGGTGGCGAAGGAATATCCGGACACGAAATTCGCCATCATCGACGCCGTCGTCGACGCGCCGAACGTGCAATCGATCCTGTTCAAGGAGGAAGAGGGCTCCTATCTCGTCGGCATCCTCGCGGCGATGAAGTCGGAGACCGGCACCGTCGGCTTCGTCGGCGGCATGGATATCCCGCTGATCTCCAAATTCGCCTGCGGCTACAAGGGTGGCGTCAAGTCGGTCTCCGCCGACGCCAAGGTCATCGAGAACATGACCGGCAGCACCGGCGCGGCCTGGAACGATCCGGTGCGCGGCGGCGAACTGGCGAAGTCCCAGATCGACCAGGGCGCCGACGTCGTCTTCCACGCCGCCGGGGGTACCGGCATCGGCGTGATGCAGGCGGCCGCGGACGCCGGCAAATACGGCATCGGGGTCGATTCCAACCAGAACGGCCTGTTTCCGGGCAAGGTGCTGACCTCGATGGTCAAGCGCGTCGACAACGCCGTCTATTCGACCTTCGAGGACGCGGCGAAGGGGAATTGGAAGGCGGGCACCGTCACGCTCGGGCTGGAACAGGATGGCGTCGGCTACGCCATGGACGAGAACAACGCCGAGCTCGTCACCGAGGAGATGAAGGCCGCGGCCGAAGCGGCGAAGGCGAAGATCATCGCCGGCGAGATCGAGGTCCACGATTACTCGACGGATTCGTCCTGCCCTTACTGACGTGTTGTGAAACATCACCGTAGCGAGGCGTCCCTTCCGGGGCGCCTTTTTTCTGCGGTGCCGGGTTGCATCGCGCCGACCGGGTGCGACGCGAGCAGGCACCCATACAAGCTCTTTCTGCCCGACGATCCCGGTGATATCGGGACGCGGAACAACGCGCTGGAGTGACGTCGCATGGCCGAAAAAGTGATCTTCGATACCGATCCGGGGCAGGACGACGCGGTGGCGATCCTGACCGCGCTGGCCTCGCCGGACGAGATCGACATCCTCGGCATCGTCACCGTCGCGGGCAACATCCCGCTGCACCACACCACCCGCAACGCGCTGCGGCTCCTGGAACTCGCCGGGCGAACCGAGGTGCCGGTCCACGCCGGATGCGAGCGGCCGATGCTGCGCCATCTGGTCACCGCAGAGCACGTCCACGGCCCGACCGGGCTCGACGGTCCCGATCTGCCGGAGCCGACGCTTGCCGCCCGGGAGGCTCACGGGGTCGATTTCTTGGTGGAGACGATCCGCGCGCATCCGCCCGGCACGATCCGGCTGCTGGCGCTCGGGCCGCTGACCAATGTGGCCATTGCCATGACCAAGGCGCCGGACATCGCGGCGCGGCTGAAGGACATCGTGCTGATGGGCGGCGGCTGTTTCGAGGCCGGCAACATCACCCCGGCAGCCGAATTCAACATCTTCGTCGACCCGGAGGCAGCGGCGATCGTCTTTGCCAGCGGCGCGGCGATCACGGTCCTGCCGCTCGACGTGACCCACCAGATGCGCTCGACTCGCGCGCGGATCGCCGCCTTCGGCGATCTCGGCAACCGCTCCGGCGCGGCGGTGGCGGCGATGCTGGGCTTTTCGGAGCGGTTCGACGTGGAGAAATACGGCTGGGAGGGCGCGCCGCTGCACGATCCCTGCGTCACCGCCTTCGTGCTCAAGCCGGAGATCTTTACCGGCCGGTCGGTCAATGTGGCGATCGAAACCGCCAGCCCGCTGACGCGGGGCATGACCGTCTGCGATTACTGGGGCGTCACCGACCGGCCGAAAAACGCCGTCTGGGTGCGCTCCGGCGATGCCGACGCCTATTTTGCGCTGCTCACCGAGCGGATCGCCCGGCTGCCGTAGGGGGGGGAAACCCGGTCCGGTGATGGATCGGCGGTTGCGGCGGTTTGGAATGGGTCCCGGCTCAAGGCCGGGATGACGACTGTATTGGACGGTTTCGCCAATGATCGACGCCTGGGGATGACGCGCGGTATAGCGGCTCGGCGCCTTCTCGCCCCTTGTGGGAAAGAAGGCCTTTTCGCGCCCTTATGTATCAAATGCACCAAGGACGCGAAGCGCGTCCTCGATCGCCTGCCGCTTCTCGGGTGGGCAGGGATGAGCGCGGCGGTTGGCAGCATACCGGTTCGCTGCTTGGCGCGTCGTCATACCGTGATCCGAGCGAACGTGCGCAATCCAGCACGTCTTAGGGGTAAAGCCATTGGTAGCTTTCACGTACTGCTGGATCTGTTTATAGGTCGCCATACCGTCTCCTCCCGTGACAGCAGCTTAGCAAACCGCCGCTCGGCGCCCAATCGCCGCTCTTTGGCGTGTGCAGCGACCAAAAGCCGGCCTACCCCCTCAGTAATGCGGCGGCTTGGTGTTTTCGGGGCCGGGCGTCGCGACCTCTTCCAGGGTATCGAAGCGATGGCCGAGGGATTTGAGCGAGCGCTGCATCCGCTCGATCGTCTCGAAGGCGCGGCGCAGCTCCTCCGACAATTCCTCGATCGTCTGCGCCTGATGCGCCACCATGATCTCCAGATCCTGGATGCGCTCGCTGATTTCTGCCTGTTTCTCGCTCATGCCGCGATCTCCGCAAGTTTGGCCCGCAACCGGCCCGCGATCGGCGACGGCCGCCGCGTCGCCCGGTCGACATAGACATGGACGAAGAAGCCCTCGGCCGACGCAATCTTTGCCTCGCCGCGAAACAGACCGACCTCGTACCGCACCGACGACTGTCCCAGTCTCGCGACCCGAATGCCCGCAATGACCGGGTCCGGAAAGGCGAGTTCGCCATGATAGCGGCAGCCGGTCTCCACGACGAGGCCGATTTGCGCGTCGGCATGGATATCGAGGAGGCCGTTGGCGATGAGCCAGCCATTCACCGCCGTATCGAACAGGGAATAATGGACGACATTGTTCATGTGGCCATAGACGTCGTTGTCGGCCCAGCGCGTGGTGAGCGGCATGAAAGCGCGGTAGGCGCCGCGCTTGCCGGGCTCGGGGCGCCTTGCCGCCTTGATGTCGATCGAAGCGGTCATGTCTCTCCTCGGGTCATTCGGCGACGGTCCTTGCGCGGTTTCTTTGCTCTTCCATACCCGGCATTGTTTTATCCGAAAACCGGTTCCCACTTTTCAAAGCGATGCTATAGGCTCGCGCGATCAGCGTCAGTCCAGAGTGAGCGTATGCCCGATCCGGCGATCGAACTGATCGACATCGACAAGAGCTTCGGCATCGTCCGGGCCAACAAGCGCATCAACCTCACTGTCGCGCGCGGCACGATCCACGGCATCATCGGCGAGAACGGCGCCGGCAAGTCGACGCTGATGTCGATCCTCTACGGCTTCTACCAGGCCGATTCCGGTGAAATCCGCGTCGGCGGGAAGACGGTCGAAATCACCGATCCGAACGCGGCGATCGCCGCCGGTATCGGCATGGTCCACCAGCATTTCATGCTGGTCGAGAATTTCACCGTCGTCGAAAACGTCATGCTCGGCGCCGAACAGTCGCCGTTGCTGGCCGCCGGCATCGCCAAGGTGCGGGCCGAACTGAAGCGTCTGGAAGCCGACCATTCGCTCGACGTCGACCCGGACGCGATCGTCGAGGAACTGCCGGTCGGCCGGCAGCAGCGGGTGGAAATCCTGAAGGCGCTCTATCGCGGCGCCGATATCCTGATCCTCGACGAGCCGACCGGCGTGTTGACCCCGGCCGAGGCCGATCATCTCTTTACCGTGCTGAAACAGCTGCGCGACGCCGGCAAGACGATCATCCTGATCACCCACAAGCTGCGCGAGATCATGGCGATCACCGACGCGGTATCGGTGATGCGGCAGGGCGAAATGGTGGCGACGAAAACGACGGCCGAGACCTCGGTGGAAGAACTCGCCGAGCTGATGGTCGGCCGGCGCGTGCTTCTGACCGTCGACAAGGGCGACGCGGCGCCGAAGGACGTGAAGCTCAAGGTCGACGGGCTGACGGTGCGCGACCGGCGCGGCGTCGTCATGGTCGACAACGTCTCCTTCACGGTGCGCGCGGGCGAGATCGTCGGCATCGCCGGGGTCGCCGGTAACGGCCAGTCCGAACTGCTGGAGGCGCTGGCCGGCATCCGCAAGGCGGAAGCCGGGCGCATCGAGATGCTCGGCCGGACCATCGATCCGACCGTCGACGCGGACCCCGCCGCGATCCGGGAGATCGGCTGCGCCCATGTGCCGGAGGACCGCCACAATACCGGGCTGGTGCTGGCCTTCGAGGAGAACGAGAACACCATTCTCGGTTATCAGCGCGATCCGAGCTTTCAAAAGGGCTGGCTGCTCGATCTCAATGCCATGCGCCGGGACGCGGCCAAGAAGATCGCCGCCTATGATATCCGCCCGCCGGACTGCCGGTTGAAGACCGCGAGCTTTTCTGGCGGCAACCAGCAGAAGATCGTGCTGGCGCGGGAGATGGAGCGCGATCCCGACCTGCTGTTGATCGGCCAGCCGACGCGCGGCGTCGATGTCGGGGCGATCGAGTTCATCCACCGGCGGATCATCGAGATGCGCGACGCCGGCAAGGCGATCCTGCTGGTTTCGGTCGAACTCGACGAGATCCGGGCGCTGTCGGACCGGGTGCTGGTGATGTTTTCCGGCCGCATCGTCGGCGAACGCAGCCCGGACGCGGACGAGGGCGATCTTGGCTGCCTGATGGCGGGCGTCGAACAGCGGGAGGCGGCAGAGTGAACGACGCGCGGATTTGTCTGGTCACGCTCGGCGTCGAGGACGTCGCCCGCTCCGTCACCTTTTATGAGGCGCTCGGGTGGACAAAGGCGCCGCAGAGTGTGGAATCCACGGCTTTCATGGTCGGCGAGGCGATCGTCTTGGCGCTTTGGCAGCGCAGCGAGATGATCGCCGATGGCGGCGAGGGCGACTTGCCGGCTGGTTCCGGTTCCGCCGGCCTGGCAGTGAACTTTTCGTCCGAGGAAGCGGTCGTCGAGGCCTACGAGAAGGCGGTCGCGGCGGGAGCGCGGGCGGTCAAGCCGCCGGCGAAAACCTTCTGGGGCGGCTTCTCCGGCAATTTCCGCGACCCGGACGGCCATCTGTGGGAACTTGCCCATAACCCGTTCTTCAAGCTCGACGCGCGCGGCCATCTCGACCTTCTGAACAGCGGAGACCAGCAACCGCGATGAGCCGCCCCTACGCCAAGCTGCCCGGCTGGATCGATTACGGGCTGATTCCGCTGGTCAATCTGATCGTTGCCTTCGCGGTCGCCGGCCTCGTCGTGCTGATCGTCGGCGAAAGCCCGGTCGAGGCGGCGGCGCTGATGATCCGCGGCGCCTTCGGCTATGGCGAGGGAATCGGCTTCACCCTCTATTACGCGACCAGCTTCATCTTCACCGGCCTCGCCGTTGCCGTCGCCTTCCATGCCGGGCTGTTCAATATCGGCGGCGAGGGGCAGGCCTATCTGGGCGGCCTCGGCGTTGCCACGGTGGCGCTGGCGCTTGGCGGCACGCTGCCCTGGTGGTTGAATTTGCCGCTCGCCGTCTGTCTATCCTTCGCCTTCGGGGCGGCCTGGGCGTTCATTCCCGCCTGGCTGCAGGCGCGGCGCGGCAGCCACATCGTCATCACCACGATCATGTTCAACTTCATCGCCGCCGCGCTGATGGTCTATCTGCTCGTCAACGTCCTCAAGCCGGCCGGCACGATGGCGCCGGAAACCCGCACCTTCGAGGCCGGCGCGCAATTGCCCAAGCTGCGCGGCCTGTTCGACCTGTTCGGCGTGTCGCTCGGCGGCGCACCGCTCAACGTCTCGCTGTTCGTCGCGCTTCTCGCCGCCTTCCTGGTCTGGGTGCTGATCTGGCGCACCCGGCTCGGCTACGAAATCCGCACCCTCGGCTTTTCGCCGCGTGCGGCGCGCTACGCCGGCATGTCGGAGACGCGACTGATCGTCGTCGCCATGGCGATTTCCGGCGGCCTTGCCGGGCTGATGGCGCTCAACCCGGTGATGGGCGACCAGTATCGCCTGCTGATCGACTTTCCGGGGGGCGCCGGCTTCGTCGGCATCGCCGTCGCGCTGATGGGCCGGGGCCATCCGGTCGGGATCGTGCTCGCGGCGCTCCTGTTCGGCGTGCTCTATCAGGGCGGGGCGGAACTCTCTTTCGACATGCCGACGATCTCGCGCGACATGATCGTCATCATCCAGGGCCTCGTCATCCTGTTCGCAGGCGCGCTGGAGAACATGTTCCGCCCCGGGGTCGGCGCCGCCTATCAGTGGATCCGCTTCCGCACCGGTGAGCCGGCCGGCGCCGACGTGGAGGAGGCGCGGTGATGGATTTCGGCGCCTGGATCAACGTCCTCGATTCGACCATCCGTCTGTCGACGCCGCTGCTCTTCGCCGCGCTCGCCGGGCTCTATTCGGAACGCTCCGGCATTTTCGACATCAGCCTGGAAGGCAAGATGCTGATTGCCGCCTTCGCCTCGGCCTCGGCCGCCGCGGTGTGGGGGTCGGCGTTTGTCGGGCTCCTCGTCGGCATTCTCGCGGCGGTCGGCTTCTCGCTCGTCCACGGCCTCGCCTCGATCACCTATCGCGGCAACCAGATCGTCTCCGGCGTCGCCATCAACTTCATCGCCGCCGGGCTGACCATCATTCTCGGCCAGAGCTGGTTCGGCCAGGGCGGGCGCACGCCGAGCCTGTTCGGCGGCGGCCGCTTCGAGGCGATCGACCTGCCGGGCGCGGCGGCGCTGCGGGATGTCCCGTTCGTCGGCCGGATCTACGCCGACATTCTCTCCGGGCACACGCTGCTGGTCTATGTCGCCTTCGCGATGGTGCCAATCACCTGGTGGGTGATGTTCCGCACGCGCTTCGGCCTGCGGCTGCGCGCCGTCGGCGAGAACCCGGCGGCGGTCGACACCGCCGGCATCTCGGTGGCCTGGCTGCGCTACCGCGCGGTGATCATCTGCGGCATCCTCACCGGCCTTGCCGGCAGCTATCTGGCGGTGGCGCAGGCGGCGGGCTTTACCCGCGACATGACCGCCGGCAAGGGCTACATCGCGCTCGCCGCGTTGATCTTCGCCAATTGGAAGCCGGTGCCGGTGATGTTCGCCTGTCTGCTGTTCGGCTTTCTCGACGCGATCTCGATCCGCATTCAGGGCGTGGAACTGCCGATCATTGGCGAGATCTCGGCGCAATTCGTGTCGGCGCTGCCCTATATCCTCACCGTGGTGCTGCTCGCCGGCTTCGTCGGCAAGGCGACCCCGCCCAAGGCCGGCGGCGTGCCTTATGTGAAGGAACGATAGACGATGGCGGACGATCTCTTCGCCCTGGCGAAGTCCGCCATGCGGCGCGCCCACGCCCCCTATTCCCGGTTTCCGGTCGGCGCGGCGCTCAGGACAACCGACGGGCGCATTTTCGCCGGCTGCAACGTCGAGATCGTCAGCTTTCCCGAGGGCTGGTGCGCCGAGACCACCGCCATCGGCCATCTGGTGATGGACGGCGGCGGGCGCATCGCGGAGATCGCCGTCGTCGCCGAAAAGCTGCCGCTGTGCAGCCCCTGCGGCGGCTGCCGGCAGCGCATCGCCGAATTCGCCTCGCCCGAGACGAAGGTGCATCTCTGCGACATCGACAGCGGCGTCCAGGAAACGGTGACCATGGCGGAACTCTTGCCGCGCGCCTTCGCGACGGAAAGCCTGTCGTGACGCCGGCCGCCGCATTCCTGCGCGAGCGGCTCGGGTCGCGGCGCCCGGTCGCGGCGATGGTGCTCGGCTCTGGTCTTGGCGCGCTGGTCGACGCGGTCGAGGACGCCGTGCGTATCGCCTTCGCCGACATTCCCGGATTTCCGGTCAGCGGCGTCACCGGTCACGCCGGGGAGGTGGTCGCCGGACGTCTCGGCGGCCGCGACGTCCTGATCCTCTCGGGGCGCGTGCATTACTACGAGACGGGCGACGCGGCGGTGATGCGGCCGGTGATCGCGGCGGTGCGCGATCTCGGGGTCAAGACCCTCTTCCTCACCAATTCCGCCGGATCGGTGCGCGAGGATATCCCGCCCGGCTCGGTGATGATCATCGAGGACCACATCGCCTTTTCCGGCCGCAATCCGCTGATCGGCGAAGCGTCCGATGCCCGTTTCGTCGGCATGACCAGCGCTTACGATGCCGAACTGCGGCGCCGGCTCGCGGACGCGGCGAAGGCCACCGGCGAAACGCTGTTCGGCGGCGTTTATATGTGGTTTTCCGGCCCGTCCTTCGAAACGCCGGCGGAAATCCGCATGGCCCGCATTCTCGGCGCCGACGCCGTCGGCATGTCGACCGTGCCCGAGACGATCCTCGCCCGGTTTTTCGGCCTCAAGGTGCTGGCCGCCTCGGTCGTGACCAATTACGGTGCGGGCATGACCGGCGCCGAACTCTCCCACGCGGAGACCAAGGAGATGGCGCCGCAGGGTGGCGCGCGGCTGGCCCGCATCGTCCGCGAAATGCTGGAATCGGGAGGCTTCGATGGATGAAACCGCGCGGCGCCGAAGGGCGTCGGATCTGATCGCCTGTCTCGATCTCACCAATCTCGACGAGGGCTGCACGGAAGCCGATGTCGCGGCGCTTTGCGAGCGGGCCGCGACGCCCGCCGGACCGACGGCGGCGATCTGCATCTGGCCGCGCTTCGTCGCCTTCGCCAAGCCCCGCCTCGATCCCCGCATCAAGATCGCGACGGTGGTGAATTTCCCGCAAGGCGGCGACGACATCGCGGCGACGGTGAGCGAAACCGAACAGGCCGTGGCGGACGGGGCCGACGAGATCGACATGGTCATCGCCTATCGCCGTCTGCCGGCCGATCCCGCCTTCGTCGAGGAACAGGTACGAACCGTGAAGGCCGCCTGCGGCACCGCGCGGCTGAAGACGATCCTGGAAACCGGCGAGCTCAAGGCGGCCGAGACGATCTGGCAGGCCGCCCATGCGGCGCTCAAGGGCGGCGCGGATTTCCTGAAGACCTCGACCGGCAAGGTCGCGGAGAACGCCACGCCGGCGTCGGCCCGGCTGTTGCTCGAGGCGATCGCGGAGGCCGGCGGCCATGTCGGCTTCAAGCCGGCGGGCGGGATCAAGAGTTTCGAGGACGCCGACGGTTACTACCAGCTTGCCGAGGCGATCTGCGGGACCGGCTACGCGACGCCCGGGCGCTTCCGGATCGGCGCCTCCAGCGTTCTCGGCGACCTTTTGGCGGTCGCGGCCGGCGCGGCACGGGCGGGCGCGAAGGCCGGCTATTGATGCGTCTGCCGCAGGAGATCATCCGGGCCAAGCGCGACGGCGAAACGCTGGATGCGGCCGACATCAAGGCGTTCATCGACGGTTTTGCCGGCGAGCTTGTCACCGATGGCCAGGTCGCGGCCTTCGCCATGGCGGTGTTCTTTCGCGGCATGGCCGGGCCGGAGACCGTGGCGCTGACCGAGGCGATGCTCCACTCCGGCGATATCCTCGATTGGGCCGGCCTCGACCGGCCGGTGGTCGACAAGCATTCGACCGGCGGCGTCGGCGACAATGTCTCGCTGATGCTGGCGCCGATCGTCGCAAGCTGCGGGGCCGCCGTGCCGATGATCTCGGGGCGTGGGCTCGGCCACACCGGCGGCACGCTCGACAAGATGGAGGCGATCCCCGGCTATAGCGTCACGCCGGACAACGCGACCTTCCGCCGGACCGTCGCGGATATCGGCTGCGCCATCATCGGGCAGACCGGGCGACTGGCGCCGGCGGACGGGCGCTTCTATGCGATCCGCGACGTGACGGCGACGGTGGAATCGATCCCGCTGATCACCGCATCGATCCTGTCGAAGAAGCTGGCCGAGGGGCTCGACGGCCTCGTGCTCGACGTGAAATCGGGGGCCGGCGCCTTCATGACCTCGCATGAGGATGCGCGGGCGCTGGCCGCGAGCCTCGTCGCGGTCGCCAACGGCGCCGGCCTTCGCACGACCGCCTTGCTGACGCGCATGGACGAGCCGCTGGCGTCGGCCGCCGGCAATGCCGTCGAGGTCCGCAATGCCGTCCGCTTCCTGACCGGTGCGCAGCGCGATGCCGCGCTCGAAGAGGTGACGCTGGCGCTGGCGGCCGAAATGCTGCTCTCGGCCCGCCTCGCGCCGGATCTTGCCGACGGGCGGAGAAAGGCGGAAGCCGCGCTGAGCGACGGGCGGGCGGCCGAGACTTTTGCCAAAATGGTCGCGGCGCTGGGCGGTCCCGCTGATTTCGTCGAGCGGATGGAGGACTATCTGCCGGCGGCGCCGGTTGTCCGTGACGTCCTGTCGGAAGAGGACGGTTTTATCGCGACGGTCGACGCGCGCCGGCTCGGCCTTGCCGTGGTCGAACTCGGCGGCGGGCGGACCCGGCCGCAGGATGCCGTCGACCACGCTGTCGGCTTGAGCGATCTGGCGCCGATCGGCCGCCGGCTGATGCGCGGCGAGCCGCTCGCCCGCGTGCATGCGCGCGACGAGATGACTGCGAAGAGGGTGGAGGCGGCGCTCCGCGAGGCCTATGGGCTGTCCGACGAAGCGGTCGAATGGGATGCCTCGGCTGTCCTGGACCGCTTCGGCTGAGTCGGGCAACCGGTTCCGGGCGGGACATGTCCGCAAAAAATGTTGGTCTGCCTTGAGCCCATTTCTACGATCTGATGGGTGGTCGCTACTGGATTACAGCTACTGCAATTTCAAGTTCTGATGGCCCGTTGCGGTCGCGCACAATATGCTTGAAGCTGTCATGAGCTTGGAAATCAGGAAAAATATTCCTGCCTGCGAAACCGGGAGGAGATATGCGTCACCCCTGTGCGGCGAATACCAACGGGAAACGGGAAATTTCGCCCTGGATGATGGAAAAGCAGGCAGAAAAACCAGCTGGTTATGACGTTTCCGCTCCGCGGTAGAGCGTCAAAAGATAGGCACAAAAAGTCACGAGCCAGGCAGCCATCGCTATCCAGGAAAATGCGGTGGGCAGGAACGTGAGAAAATGAAAATCCATTGCGCGCCCCATCTGGTGCGTACTGACCGCGTACATTCCGAGTGGGAACACCGCCCCCCAATAAAGCGGGTCGTATTTCAGCGGGAAGCGTTTGTAGATGTGTCGCCAAACGCCGAGAATAATCAACATCGGGATCCACCAGGTTCCGGTTGCCCAGTAAAAAACCGTGAACCCCTTCATGAATGGTACGATGGAGTTCAAAAATGGGGCATCTTCTGAGTTGATAATCAGCAACGAACCGGCGAGTGTCGAAATCGCCATTGCTCCCATGTTGATCCAATAAGGTGGTGAAAGATCGCTAGGAGAAAATCGAAAAAATGTATAGCGATAGAAGATCAACGACATCATCCATATGTAAAGCATGCCACCCCATAGCCACATTGAAAGCGCCAAGAAATTCAAATCAAGCCGATATGGTTGTTCGATTTGCACTGCCAGCAAAGATGCTAGCACCGCAATCGATTGCGTCGCCACAACAGCGAGCAACCAAGCACCACTGATACCTCGATCAAGTGGAGGCTTGTCCTCCTTGATGGTGAATGCAGTAAAAATTGTGTAGGTTAGACCGAGCCAAAGAACCAGAGCGACAAACCAGAGTGTGAAGCCAGCGACCGGGTTCTGTGCGAGAATTACGAACTCGCTACCCAGAATGCTTGATGCCGCGGCCATGGTGAAAAACCCCGGCCCGCGCAAATGATCAGTCATATCCGTAAAAAAACGTTTGTGATGGTGAATTATGCGCAGAACTGTCAGCCACCACAAGACAATATAGGCGATAATCGCGATCAGAAAAAGTCCCCACGCCACTACAGGCAGATCGATCTGATTTGCGGCGAGCGAAACTATGCCTGTTGCCATTACCATCCCGAAATAGGCTGGTGAAAGTGTGGTTAAATCTGGATGCCACAATCTATTCAACAACGATGTCGGTTGCGGTGTTTCCAGCTTGCCCGGCATGACAACCCCCACAAATGACCATTGTTTGCTCAATCACGTCCGGTTTCTTATTAATTCAACAAGATCCGTGGAAAGATATTTCTGGCCAGCCTCGAGATGCGAGTCATGTCGCATTTCGGGCGCACAGTAATTCAAGCATGCTCACTTTGTCCGCACAGCGGACCAATATGGTTTGCGGGCATGACCCCGACGAGCGGACTACTGGCTGAGCGTCAATCGGCCGTCCTCAATCTCGAATTTCGACAGGCGGCTCAAAAAACTCATGCCGAGCAAGGTAACCGGCAGGGTGCCATCCTGAGTGACCAGCGCCTCGACGTCGCGCAGATCGATCGGTCCGAGTTGGAGACGGGAGATGCTGGCGAGTGCCGCTCTGGTCTCGCCATTGGCGGTCTGCACCCTGTGGCGATAGTCGGCCATGCCGGGGACGATGCCGAGCTGGCGCGCGGTGGTCTGGTCGATCGCGACGTAAGTCGCGCCGGTGTCGACGAGCACTGGGACGGGCCGGCCGTTCATCCGCGCGTCGGCGCGGAAATGACCGCTGGCGTCGGCGCGCAGCAGCGCCAGGCGGCCAGACGGCGGTGCCTCCACCGCAGCGTCGATCACCTCGGGTGGGGCGTCGATCGTCTCGACCTGTCCGGTGAGCATGCGGGAGCGGTATTCCTCGAAGGCCGAGGGAGCCGCCAGCGCGACCATCGAGGACAGGACGAGGAGGAATACGAATTTCTGCATCGGCCGATCCGCACCGTTTCGGGAAACCGGACCAGCGTAGATCATCGCCGTTAACATCCGCGAAAGGGCTTGGTGGCCTGCCCGCGGAATTCGTCGGCGCGGTTGCGAAAACGTTAACGCCTCAGAATTTTGTAACTCGCCCAGACTGCTGATGCTGAAACGCTTATTCTAACGCAACCATGATGATGACGCCTAAACAGATAATTTCATGGGATTTTCTGGTAAGCATCGCGCTTATAAGCCATTCAAGCAGCTCATATATGTTCAGTTTATTTATTTTCGGGCACCCTCCTCAATCCTGTCTAGGGAAATCGGAAGGGGGAATGCCAAATTTGGCATAAACTTATAACCGCTTCGCCCATGTAAGTCTGATACGGGTATTGAATTCGAAAACCTCGTACCATTTACATCGCAAACACTGATTGTCAGAAGTGTTTTTTCTTCCATCAGTTTTTGTATTGTAAGGGTAGGCATAATAAATCTAAGTACGCCACTGGTGTACCCCAGGCGGGGAATTGGATAAGATGCTCTCTTATCAATGCCATCATCTCGAACATATTTGCGCCCGGTTCCGTCACCCATATCGAAAACTTCATCTTTCGTCAGGGTGTTTGGGTGCGCTTCGTGCACCGTTGTAGGATTGGAGGTAGCGAAAATGAGTCTCCACGTCGTCTCGACTGCGGCTGATGGTGTGCCGCGATTTGCTAGCACCAGATGCAACAGGCAATGTGTGCCGCCTTCCTCAATGCTGCCAAGCACTGCAAAATTGATCGAAATGTCGAAGTCCGGTTTCGTTAGTTCATGAATGCGGGCTTCAAGCGACCGCATCTCAGAAGCTAAGCTGGCAGCGCGTACTTCTGTTTCCTCGATTTTGGTCTCTTGTTCCCTCATCAATCCGGGTGGCACGGTTACCATGTTCCAAACGAAGAGCACTGGGAATAGGCCGGCAGCCACAGCCGCTAACGTCGTTCGAACGATGATTTCGTCGCGTGAGGCTCCTTCCGATCCTAAGAACGCAAGCGCGAAAAGAATGGCGATCAATCCAATGACTTTGATCATGATCGCGTCCCGCGACCCAAGGCCAAGCAAGTGCGCTGAGTTTTGCGTTGCTCTCGCTGCCACCACCTTCCAGAAGTCCATACGCTTGCCCCAAATCCATGTCTTCAAGAAACTTGGTACAGCACCAATGTCGCATACATGGTTGAAGGGGATAAATCCGTAGTCTTCGGCTTCCCGGAGCCCAGGTCCGCTATTTGGTGCCGTACATCCGGTCGCCGGCATCACCGAGGCCGGGAACGATATAGCCCTTGTCGTTGAGATGGCTGTCGATCGCCGCGGTAAACACCGGAATATCCGGGTGCGCGGCGCAAAACCGCGCGACGCCCTCGGGCGCGGCGAGAAGGCAGAGAAAGCGAATGTTGCGGGCGCCGCGCTCTTTCAGCTTGTCCATCGCCGCGATGGCGGAATTGGCGGTCGCCAGCATCGGATCGACGACGATCACCAGCCGGTCGGCCAGATCGTCCGGCGCCTTGAAGTAATATTCGACCGGCTGCAGCGTCTCATGGTCGCGATAAAGGCCGATATGGGCGACCCGCGCCGCCGGCACGAGGTCGAGCATGCCTTCCAGGAGGCCGTTGCCGGCCCGCAGGATCGAGGCGAAGACCAGCTTCTTGCCTTCCAGCACCGGCGCGTCCATCGCCTCCATCGGCGTTTCGATGCGGATGGTGGTGAGGTCGAGATTGCGCGTCACCTCGTAGCAGAGCAGCGTCGAGATCTCGCGGAGCAGCCGGCGAAAGCTTGCCGTCGAGGTCTCCTTCTTGCGCATGATGGTGAGTTTGTGTTGGACCAGCGGGTGGTCAATGACGGTGACGCCGTTCATGGGGCCTCGCTTTCTGCCTGCGGATTGGCCGAAGCTCTAATGGTTTGACGGCGGCGCGCCAAGCGAAATGGCCGCAAGCATCAGCCTGTCGAGAAGCCGCTGGCGGGTCTCCGCATCGACGAAGGCGGCCTCGATGGCGTTGCGGGTCAAGGCGAGCAGCCCGGCCCGGCCGATCCCGGCATCTTCGGCAAAGCGGTATTCGGCGCCAAGATCGGTGGCGAAGAAGGGCGGATCGTCGGAGTTCAGCGTCACCTTGACGCCCGCCTCGACCAGGCGGCGAAGCGGGTGCGCGGCGGCGTCGGGAAAGATGCCGAGGGCCAGATTGGAGCCCGGACAGACTTCGAGCACGATGCCCTCCGCCGCGATCCGCCTGACGAGATCGTCGTCCTCGATGGCACGGACGCCGTGGCCGATGCGTTGCGGTTTCAGCGCCGCGATGGTCTCGCGCACGCTGTCCGCGCCGCACAGTTCGCCGGCATGGGCGGTCAGGCCGAGACCGGCATCGCGGGCGATGTCGAAGGCTTTGGCGAAGTCACGCGGCGCGAAGCTGCGCTCGTCGCCGGCCAGGCCGAAGCCGGTCAGAAGCGGCTCCGACACGGCGCCGGCGACGGCAAAGCGCGCGGCGGCTTCAACCCGCTCGGCGCCCAGATGCCGGACTCCGACGACGATCATCCGGGCTTCGATGCCGGTGGCACGGCTGGCGCGGCGAACGCCTTCGCCGAGGCCCGCCAGATAGGTCTCCGGCGCGGTTCCTCCGGCCTCGGCATGATCGGGCGAAATGAAGAACTCGGCATGGATCGCCCCGGCGCCCGCGAGCCGCGTCAGATGATCCTCGGCGAGCCGGGCGAAGTCGTCCTCGCTCTGAAACACCGTCGCGGCGCGGTCGTAAGCGGCGAGGAAGCTGGTGAAGTCGTGCCAGACATAGGCGCCGTCGCGGATGATGCCGCCAAGGGCGATGCCGTGCCGTTGCGCCAATTCGAGGACCAGCGCGGGATCGGCCGTGCCCTCGATATGGCAGTGCAATTCCGCCATGGGCACTGTGCCGCCCCGGCCGGCGTGGGCGACCGCCGGGGCGTTGTCGTTGCTCAAAGGAAGCTGGTTCCGTAGCGGCCGGCCGGCAGGCCGAGATGGGCGGCGATGCTTTCGCCGATATCGGCGAAGGTCTCGCGATGGCCAATGCTGCCCGGGGCGACGTCGGGGCCGAAGACCAGCACGGGCACGTTCTCGCGGGTGTGGTCGGAGCCGCGCCAGGTCGGATCGCAGCCATGGTCGGCGGTGGCGATGGCGATGTCGCCGCGCCGGAGCCTGGCCTCCAGTTCCGGCAGGCGGGCGTCGAAGGCCTCCAGCGCTGCGGCATAGCCGGCGACGTCGCGGCGGTGGCCGTAGAGCATGTCGAAATCGACGAAATTGGCGAAGATCAGATCGCCGTCCGCCGCGTCGTCGAGGGCGCCGAGCATGGCATCGAACAGTGCACTATTGCCGTCGCCTTTCCGCACTTCCGAAATGCCCTGATGGGCGAAGATGTCGCCGATCTTGCCGATCGCGATCACCCGCCGGCCGGTGTCGACGGCGCGGTCAAGCAGCGTCGGCTCCGGCGGCGGCACGGAATAGTCGCGCCGGTTGGCGGTGCGGCGGAAGCTGTCCGAGGTTTCGCCGACGAAGGGCCGGGCGATGACCCGGCCGATATTCAAGGGATCGACGTGCCGGCGCGCGTTGGCGCAGAGGTCGTAGAGGCAGTCGAGGCCGAAATGGGTTTCGTGCGCCGCGATCTGCAAAACGCTGTCGGTCGAGGTGTAGAAGATCGGCTTGCCGGTGCGGATGCTGTCTTCGCCAAGTTCCCCGATGATCTCCGTGCCCGATGCATGGCATTGGCCGAGAACGCCGGGGATATCGCTATCATCGGCGATCTGCTGGATGAGGGACGCCGGGAAGGCGGGAATCTCCTGCGGGAAATAGCCCCAGTCGAAGAGCACCGGAACCCCGGCGATCTCCCAATGTCCGGAAGGCGTGTCCTTGCCGTGTGAAACTTCCCCTGCGGAGCCCCAAAGGCCGATGCATGCCTCGCTCGATGATTGACCGGCGGCGCGGTAGAGGCCGAGCCGGCGAAGGTTGGGAAGGGCGAGGGGGCCGCTTCGCAGGCCGTCCTGATCGGCTTCGCCGCGCTTCGCCGCCGCGAGGATATGGCCGAACGTGTCAGCCCCTGCGTCGCCGAAGCTTGCCGCATCGCGCGCGCCGCCGATGCCGAAGGAATCGAGAACCATGAGAATCGCGCGCGCCAAAGGCCTGTCTCCGCTGCGGTGGATGTCCGTGAATCCTTCCGTGGCGAAGATAGTTCGTCGGGCTCGATTGGATAGGGGCGCCGAGGCGCCCCGAAAATTCCATCAGGAGACTGGTCTTGGGTCTTTGTCGATCCGCTGCCTAGTGATCCGCTTTCGACATTTGCATCCCGCTCGGAGCACCCTGGCAGCAAATGTCGAAATCAAAGGACCACTAGCAAATTTACGACTCTAGTGGATTTTTCAAATTTGACATTTGATTACGAGCCCGCCGCACATGGGTATCGAATGTCAAATTCAATCCACTAGCGCGCGGCGGCTTCGTTCGCCATCGCCTGACGCGTGACGTATTGCTCGTTCGCCTGCTGGAAGCTGCCGGCATCATCGCCGATCGTCACGGTCGGCTCGCATTTCGGCGCGCAGGCGTAGGTGATCCGGCTCGCCTGACGATAGACGCGGACCGTGTTGTTCTCGAAGGTCTGCACCGCGACCTGTTCATCGAGGATCATGTCGCCGGCCTGGTCGAGAATGACGATATTGGTAATGCCATAACTGCGTCCGGTCAGGACGAGGCGTTCCGAGCTCAGCACCTCGACATCGACGATCGCCGGGTTGCCGACGATGACCGTCGCGGCGGGACGGTCGATTTCGATGATTCTGGCATGGTCGACAGCGACGCCGAGGATCGCACCGTGATCGTTGGCATGCGCTCCGACGGAGAGAAGGCCCAGGATCATGGCAGGCAACACGAGGCGGAGAAGGCGATTCATGAGACGTGTCCCGGTTACTCGGATTACCATCAGCGTGATCTATACGACAATGCGGTAAACGGAGGATTAATTAGGCTTCGTAAGCTTTTTTTAAGTATTATTTAGGAAAACGAATGTAATAAAAAATCAACCAAAAACCTTAAGCCGATTGCAACATCGTGGGGGTAACGTCCCCCTATCCGATCGACGAAAACAGTCGGCGGGTTTGCTGCCAATCGGATTTAAGGAGTTCCCATGTCCAAGCATTTCATGCGCTTCATCAACGATGAGTCCGGCGCTACCGCGATCGAGTACGGCCTCATCGCCGCTCTGATCGGTACCGCCATCATCGCCGCCGTCACCACGGTCGGCACCAATCTGACGAGCACCTTCACGACCATCGGCACGAACATCGCGCCGAAGTAAGTGCAATGCGCTACCTGAATGCGAGACGGGGACGTCCGGTCCCCGTCTCCATTTAAGGGAGCGACCCGGGCCTTCGCAGGTTGATAAACCTCCTGGTTCCCGATGGTCGCCGGTCTCCGCAAGCGGGGATTCCAACGCAAGATTGGGGTTAGGAATGCTGACAGTCGCCATTCTGACCTTATTCCCCTTCGCAATGATTTATGCCGCCAGTTCCGATCTCGTCTCGATGACGATCGCGAACCGCGTTTCGGTGGCGCTCGTTCTGGGATTCTTGGCGATCGCGCTGCTGCTAGGCATGCCATTCGGCCAAATTGCACTGCATCTCGGTGTCGGGCTGATTTGCCTTGCCGTCACATTCGGATTGTTCGCGGCAGGCTGGATCGGCGGCGGCGACGCAAAGCTCATGGCCGTGACGGCCATGTGGTTCGGCCCGTCGGCCGATCTCATCGAGTATCTCCTTCTGGGTTCGATTTTCGGCGGGTTCCTGACCCTGGGACTGCTGCTGTCCCGGGTGGTCTTCGCTCCGGTCACCGGCGTCGACTTCATCGACCGCCTGCTTGAGCGGGATACAGGTGTTCCCTACGGCATCGCCCTCGGCGCCGCCGGCCTCACGGTCTATTCCGACAGCGTCTGGATGGACATCGCGCTCGGCGGATGGGCACGCAATCCGTTCTGACCGGGCCACAGACGCCGGCCCACGCCGCGCTGTCAGAGTTCGTTAACCATACATTGAGGGTTTGTCGGCGATAACCGATGCGAACAGCCGCGAATGTGCGGCCCAGTTGGCGGGAGTTGTCCGATGAATCTTGCACGCATCGCGGTCGTGGCGGTCGCCCTTGTCGCGGCTGCAGGTGCCGGCTTCGTCGCTCTCAATCTCGCACAGCCTGCGCCGGCCGAACCGGTGATCATTACGGCCGCTCCGGCCGAACCTCCGATCAAGCTTGCGGACGTGCTCGTCACCACGACGGAGGTCGCGATGGGTGGGTCGATCAATGCCGTCCTCGGCTGGCAGAAGTGGCCGGAGGAAGGCATCGGGCCGACGCTGATCGTGCGATCAGATCGCCCGGACGCGATCGAGGAGCTCGAAGGCTCGATCGCCCGACAGTCCTTTTTCGCCGGCGAACCGGTGCGCGAATCCAAGCTGATCCGCGCCGATCGCGGCTTCATGTCGGCGATTCTGCCGGCGGGTAAACGCGCCGTCGCCATCCAGATCGCGGCGGATACATCCGCCGGCGGCTTCGTGCTCCCGAACGACCATGTCGACATCATCATGACCCGCCGGACAGCCAGTTCGGACGGTCGCGCCGAGAAAGTCACGACCGAAACGGTGCTGCGCAACCTCCGTGTTCTCGCGATCGATCAGACGATCGAGGAGAAGGACGGGGAGAAAGTCGTCGTCGGATCGACGGCAACGCTCGAGGTCGATCCGGATCAGGCCGAAGCGCTGACCGCCGCCCAGCAGATCGCCGACCGGCTGGTGCTGTCGCTGCGCTCCCTCGCCGATTCGGTGCCCGGCTCACCCGGCTACGCCGCCTTCCTGCTGGCCCAGGAAAACTCCCAGCGCGGCAAGATCAAGGTCGTGCGCTACGGCCAGTCCACCGACATCACAACGTCCAAATGACAGGCAGGTCGATGAGCTCTTCCAACCGATCCGACATCTTGCTTGCCCTGCTCCGCCGGGCCGTCGTGGGACTTGCCGGCGTCTCGACCGCATTGACGCCCGTCTTCGCGCCGCTCCCCGCGTCGGCCGAACCCACCGTCGTCAACGTCCGGCAGGCGAGCCAGACAATCAATCTCGGTCTCAACAAGACCAAGGTCATCGTGCTGGCGGCCGACGCCCACGATATCCTCGTCGCCAATCCGGCGGTGGCCGACGCGGTGACAAGGGATGCGCGCCGCATCTACATCTTCGGCAAGCAGATCGGCCAGACGAACATCGTCGTCTTCGATCGCCAGAATCGCCAGATCGCCTCGATCGACCTGAAAATCGAGCGAGATATCAGCGGACTGGAGGCGTCGATCCGCAAATATGTGCCGTCCTCCGACGTCACGATCGAAATGCTGAACGACAATGTCGTCCTCACCGGTATGGTCCAGACGCCCCAGGACGCGGCCAAGGTGGAACGGCTGGCGCGCATCTTCGTCACCGGCGGCGAGGGTACGACGGGCCAGTATATCCAGTCGGCAACCGCGACCGGCGGCGCCGGTGGCGGCAACAGCGACGTCGCCTTCGCCCAGGAGGACCGGCGCCAGAGCCAGATCGTCAATCTATTGCAGATCCAGGGTCAGGATCAGGTGACGCTGAAGGTGACGGTCGCCGAGGTGCAGCGCTCGGTCGTCAAGCAGCTCGGATTCAGCGGCAGCGCGTCGGACGGCATTTCCTATGCCAACATCGACAATCCTTTCGGCCTGGGTAAGGCGATCAGCAACACGTTAGCGAAAACCGCCGGCAGCATCGGCGGGTTCGACATCACCAGTCAGATCAACGCCATGGAACAGGCCGGTGTGATGCGCACGCTGGCCGAACCCAGCCTGACCGCGATTTCCGGCGAAAAGGCGAGCTTCAAGGTCGGTGGCGAGTTCAATATCCCCCAAGGCAAGTCGGAGAAGGCGGAAAAGCGGACGCCGATCCTCAACGCGGCGGGCAATATCGTCGGGTACGACACCGAGGCGGCCTCGGTCGAATACAACACCGAGAAGATCGATTACGGCATCGGCCTCGACTTCACCCCGGTGGTGCTCTCCGCCGGTCGCATCAGCCTGAAGATCCGCACCAGCGTGTCGGAGCCGACCTTCGAGAGCCCGTTCAGCTTTCCAGGCGGGGTCGCGCCGGGGGTGACGCCGCCCGGCATCCGCAAGCGCCTCGCCGACACCACGGTCGAGCTTCCCTCGGGCGGCTCGCTGGTCATCGCCGGCCTCGTCCGCGACGAAGTGCGCCAGGTCATTTCGGGAACGCCGGGCCTTTCCAAGATCCCCATCCTCGGCAGCTTGTTCCGCAGCCGTGACTTCCAGCGCTACGAGACCGAACTCGTCATCATCGTGACGCCTTATCTGGTGCGGCCGGTGGCGCGACAGGCGCTGGCGCGGCCCGACGATGGCCTCGGCTTTTCCAGCGACGGGGCCGGCAACTTCCTTGGTCGGATCAATCGCGTCTACGGCCATATGGAAACCAAGCTGCCCCCCGGCCGGTATCACGGCGTCGTCGGCTTTATCTACAAATGACCGGTTCGAGGAGATCGCAGATGAAAGACCTTTTCGAATGCCGGGGCGGTGACCGACGGTCGGTCCGTCTGCGTGCGAGCACGATCCTGGCGCTCGGCGCGCTGCTGATCGCCGGCGGATGCGCCAATGTGCAGCATGTGGAGGTCGGTTCCATCCCGGACGACTATCGCACGCGCCATCCGATCGTGGTCTCGGAGGCCCAGACGGCGGTCGATATTCCGGTCGTCGCCTCCGACGCGAGCCTATCCTATGCCGATCGCGGCCGCGTCGAGGATTTCGCCGACCGGTTCCGCGCTTCCGGCGCCGACACGATCCAGGTGCTGCTGCCGATGGGATCGGCCAATCAATACGCCGCAGACCGTTTGTCGGACGGCATCGTCAAGGCCTTGCGCGGACGCAAGATCGCCCGCGACCGGATCTTCGTTCAGCCCTATTCGGCGGCGGGGGCGAGCGGACCGACGCCGATCCGCCTCGCCTATTCGTCGCTGGTCGCCAAGACCGGTCCCTGTGGCCGCTGGCCCGAGGATCTCGGGAACACCTCCGAAAACAAGAACTATTTCAATTTCGGTTGCGCCAGCCAGCAGAATCTCGCCGCCCAGATCGCCGATCCGCGCGATCTTCTGTCGCCGCGCGGCATGGATTCGAGCGACGCCGAACGGCGGACCACGATTCTCGAGAAATATCGCAAGGGCGAGCGGACGATGGCGCAGCCGAACGACACGGAGGCTGACTACCAATGGTAACCGCGGAGACGATCAGGGACGACGTGTCGTTCGACGCACCGGACGACGTGGAGGACGCGAGCGTCGGGCTGGACAAGGTCCGGCCGATGCCGCGGATATCGATCCAGGCCTTCTGCGAAACCGACGGGGTCTCCAAGCCGATCGAAAAGGCCGGCGAGGATCGCCGCATGGCGAAGACGCATCTGCGCGTCAACATGGGCGGCATTCGCGCGGCGGTCGAGCATTTTTCCGGGGCGCCGACGCCCAATCTGGTCTTGCTTGAATCGAAGCTGCCGCCGGGTGAACTTCTCGTCGAACTCGAGGCCTTGTCGGAGGTCTGCGACCCCGGCTCCAAGGTGGTCATCATCGGCCACTACAACGATGTCTCGCTCTATCGCGATCTCGTGCGCCGGGGCATCTCGGAATATCTCGTCGCACCGATCTCGATCGCCGACGTCATGACCGTAATCGGGGCGCTGTTCACCGCCCCCGACGCCGAGCCGCTCGGCCGTTCGATCGCCTTTGTCGGCGCCAAGGGCGGTGTCGGGTCTTCGACGATCGCCCATAACGTCGCCTGGTCCATTTCCAAGCTGTTTTCGAACGATGTGGTGCTCGCCGATCTGGATCTGCCGTTCGGCACGGCGAACATCAATTTCGACCAGGACCCGGCCCAGGGTATCGCGGAAGCGGTGTTTTCTGCCGAACGAATGGACGATGTGCTGCTCGACAGGCTGCTGTCGAAATGCGCCGAACACCTGTCTTTGCTGGCGGCGCCGTCCGTTCTCGACCGGACCTACGACTTTTCCGCCGATGCCTTCACCGCGCTGATCGAAACGGCCCAGCGAGGCGCGCCCATCGTCGCGCTCGACGTGCCGCATGTCTGGAACGACTGGACCCGGAGCGTCCTGGCGGATGCCGACCAAATCGTCATCGTCGCGACGCCGGATCTCGCCAATCTGCGCAATGCCAAAAACCTCGTCGACATGCTGAAGAAGCTGCGGCCGAACGATCCTGCGCCGCATCTCATCCTGAACCAGCTGGCGATCCCCAAGCGGCCCGAAATCTCGCCGGAGGAATTCTCCGAGCCGCTCGGGCTCGAGCCGATCGCCCAGATTGCGTTCGATCCGCTGGCATTCGGCAATGCCGCCAATAACGGTCAGATGATCGCCGAGATCGACGCCAAGCACGCCGCCGTCGAGGCCTTCCATCAGATTGCCCATGTCCTGACCGGGCGCGGCGAGCCAAAGAAACAAAGAAAATCGGGTCTGTTGGACCGTCTCCGTCGCAAATAGGCGCAGCCAAACCACCTTCTGGAGCAGCATCATCATGTTTGGAAAGCGCGGGAACGACAAGCCGCTCGACGGCGCGGCCGCCGTGGCGGCGCCTCCGAAGCCGGCGCCTCCGAAGCCGGCCGCGCCGCCGGCAGACAGCGCTCGGCCGGCCGAACCACCCGCACGTGCGAAAACGCCGCCGGCCGGGACGCATGTCGAGGCGCCTCGACATGCCGAGAGCGCGCCGATGGCGCGATCCGACAATTATTACGAGCGCAAGACCCAGGTCTTCGCGGCGCTGATCGATACGATCGACCTTTCGCAGCTCGCCAAGCTGGATGTCGAGAGCGCCCGCGAGGAGATCCGGGACATCGTCAACGACATCGTCTCGATCAAGAATTTCGCGATGTCGATCGCCGAGCAGGAGGATCTTCTCAGCGATATCTGCAACGATGTGCTCGGCTACGGACCGCTGGAGCCGCTGCTCGCCCGAGATGACATCTCCGACATCATGGTCAACGGCGCTCGCCAGACCTTCATCGAAGTCGCGGGCAAGGTCCAGCAGACCAATGTGCGGTTTCGCGACACGCAGCAGCTGCTCAACATCTGCCAACGGATCGTCAGCCAGGTCGGCCGACGCGTCGACGAAACCTCGCCGATCTGCGACGCGCGCCTGCCGGACGGCTCCCGCGTCAACGTCATCGCGCCGCCGCTGGCGATCGATGGCGCGGCCCTGACGATCCGCAAGTTCAAGAAGGACAAGCTGACGCTCGACCAGCTCGTCAATTTCGGCGCCATTTCGCCGGAGGGCGCGCAGATCCTGCAGATCATCGGCCGGGTGCGCTGCAACGTCGTCATTTCCGGCGGCACCGGCTCGGGCAAGACGACGCTGCTCAACTGCCTGACCCGCTACATAGACGAAGACGAGCGCATCATCACCTGCGAGGATTCGGCCGAACTGCAGTTGCAGCAGCCGCATGTCGTCCGGCTGGAAACCCGCCCGCCCAATATCGAGGGCGAGGGCGAGATCACCATGCGCGATCTGGTCAAGAACTGTCTGCGCATGCGTCCCGAGCGGATCATCGTCGGCGAGGTGCGCGGACCCGAGGTCTTCGATCTCCTGCAGGCGATGAACACCGGCCATGACGGCTCGATGGGCACGATCCACTCCAACTCGCCGCGCGAATGTCTCAACCGTATGGAATCGATGATCGCCATGGGTGGCTTTTCACTGCCCTCGCGGACGGTCAAGGAGATCATCGTCGGCTCCGTCGATGTCATCGTCCAGGCCGCGCGGCTGCGCGACGGCTCGCGCCGGATCACCCACATCACCGAAGTGCTCGGCATGGAGGGCGACGTGATCACCACCCAGGATCTGTTCGTCTACGACATGGTCGGCGAGGACGCGCAGGGCCGAATCCTCGGCCGCCATCGTTCGACCGGGGTTGGACGGCCGGCATTTTGGGATCGCGCGCGCTACTACAACGAGGAACAACGCCTCGCGGCGGCGCTCGACGCGAGTAACGCCGCCGAGCCGGCGAGGGACACGTGATGCTGACGTCGGCGGCGGGTCTCCTCTTCATTCTTTTGTCGATGGTCGCGGCCGGCGGTCTCGCCTATGCCTTCCTGCAGCCTCGCATCGCGGCCGAGAAGAAGGTCGAGATCCGGCGTTCTCAATATACGCGCGACGAAGGCGACCGCGCCTCGCTGAAAGTGGCGCGCGACCGGCTTCAGGAGCAATCCAAGCGACGCAAGACGATCCAGTCCTCGCTGAAGGATCTGGAAGACCGTCAGAAGGAGCGCGACAAGCATACCGGCAAGCTCACCTTGAAGCGCCGGCTGGAGCAGGCGGGACTTCCGTTGACGGTCGGGCATTTCGCGGCGATCAGCGTCGCCCTGGCGATCCTGGGCGTCTTGGCCGCGCTACTCTTCGGCCTGTCGTGGATTTTGACGCTGGGGGTCGCGATCTTCGCGGGGCTCGGACTTCCCCGCTTCATGCTCGCCCGCGCGCGAAAGCGGCGCCTGCAGAAATTCGTCGACCAATTTCCGAACGCCGTCGATCTCATCGTGCGCGGTGTCAAATCCGGCTTGCCGTTGAACGACACGCTGAAGATGGTTGCCAGCGAAATGCAGGAACCGGTGCGCAGCGAGTTCCAGAAGATCATGGAGACGCAGCAAATGGGCGTTTCGATCTCCGAATCCGTCGAGCGGCTCTATCGAAGCGTGCCGATCCCGGAGACCAATTTCTTCTCGATCGTCATCACCATCCAGGCGCAGGCCGGCGGCAATCTGTCCGAGGCGCTGGGCAATTTGTCCAAGGTGCTGCGCGACCGCAAGAAGATGAAGGGCAAGATTCAGGCGATGTCGATGGAGGCGAAGGCCTCAGGCGGTATCATCGGCTCCCTGCCCATCATCGTCGGCGGTCTCGTTTACCTAACGACCCCCGACTACATCTCGATCCTCTTCACCACCGATACCGGAAAGATCATTCTCCTTGCTTCGGCGATCTGGATGGCGCTCGGCATCTTCACCATGAAGAAAATGATCAATTTCGACTTCTGACCGGCGACCGATCGCCGGCGCCTGGCCATGGGCCACAAGAGACCGGTAGAAAGGCAGCATCCGACGATGGAATCGGTGTTTCAATATTTCGGCGTCTCGGGGTCGCTCGTCGTCAGCGTGGTGATCGCGGTCGCGGTGTTCACTACCCTCGTCACGATCACCCTGCCGCTGCTCGCCGGTAACCAGCTGAAAAGCCGTATGAAGGCGGTGGCGCTGGAGCGCGAGCAGGTGAGGGCGCGAGAGCGCGCGCGGCTGGCCATCGAAAAGGAACAGGGCCGTAGCGGCGGCTTGCGGCACCAGGACAGCACCGGCATCGTCGCGCTGGTCGTCAGCAGCCTGAACCTGCGCAAGGCGCTGGTCGACGACAAGACGGTCGCCAATCTGCGGGTCGCCGGCTATCGGGGCCAGCGACCGCTAACCCTCTTCCTCTTCGCCCGCGCGATCATGCCCCTGCTCATGCTGGCCCTTGCCGTGTTCTACGTTTTCGGTCTCGGGCTTTTTGCGACGCAGCCGACGATGTTTCGCGTCCTGGGCTGTATCGGCGTCGCCTATTTGGGATTTTACGCGCCGATCCTGTTCGTCAGCAACCAGGCGACCAAGCGCCGTCTTTCGATTACCCGCGCCTGGCCGGACGCGCTCGATCTTCTGTTGATATGCGTGGAATCGGGCAATTCCATCGAGGCCGCTTTCCGCCGGGTCGCCGAGGAAATCGGCATCCAGTCGATCGCGCTGGCAGAAGAGCTCGTTCTGGTTTGCGCCGAGTTGTCCTATCTGCCGGATCGCAAGGTCGCCTACGACAACCTCGCCGCCCGGACCGGCCTCGAGGGCGTGCGCTCCGTCTGCACCGCGCTCGTCCAGGCCGAGCGCTACGGCACGCCGCTGGGCACCGCGCTGCGTACGCTGTCGCAGGAAAATCGTGACATGCGCATGAACCTGGCGGAGAAGAAGGCCGCCGCGCTGCCGCCCAAGCTGACGGTGCCGATGATCATCTTCTTCCTGCCCGTGCTGTTCGCCGTCATTATCGGCCCGGCGATCATCCAGGTGATGGAGACGCAATAGGCCAGGCGCGGCAAGGCGCCGCCATCGTCGCGTCGCGCTTTCCGGCAACTGGCGGTCCACGACGCGAAAAAAGGGCGAAGCCCGCGCTCCGCCCTTTCGTTGCATTTTCTTGTACGTGGCGGAGCGGCGTCAGCTCTTGCCGCCGTCCTTGTCCTTCAGCATCGACCAGGTGTTCTGCTGGGCCAGCATCTCCTTGAGATAGGTGACGTTGGCCTGCGCCTCCTTGGGCGAAAGCTCCGCCGCGGCGATCGTCTCGGCTTCCGCGAAGCGGCCCTGCAGGCCGACGACCAACGCCAGGTTCTGGCGCACGCGGCTGTCGCTGCCGGGCCGTGCGGCCGCCGCGCGAAGGTATTTTTCGGCCGCCGGCAGATCGTTCGCCAAGAGGTAGGACATTCCCAGATTGGACAGAATTGTCGGCTCGTCCGGCGCCATGTCCAGCGCCTTGCGATACAGCACCCTGGCCTCGTCCGATTGGCCCAGCTGGTCGAGGATGGCGCCCTCCGCCGAATAAAGCCGCCAGTCCGGATAGTCCGGCGTCTGGGCACGGCGCACGGTCTCCAGCGCCTTCGGCAGATCGCCCGCTGCCGCCAGCGCCTTGCCATAGGCGGCCAGCACGTTGCGATCCTTGGGGTGGGCGATAGCCACCTGCTGCATCACTGCCAGGGACTGGTCGTTGCGACCGGCCATCTGCAGGGTGGCGGCATAGGAGAGGCCCGTCGCCTTGTCCTTGGAATTCTTTTCATAGGCCTGGCCATAGGAGGCCACCGCGTTCTGCAGTTCGCCGGACGACATCTGCGCCACCGTGCGGCCGGACGCCGGCTTGCTGACGGAGCCCGTAATCTCGTTGGAAACCGACGCGCACCCCTGGGTGAGTGCGAGAACCAGGGCGGCACCGACGAGAAGCCCCTGTCTCGATCGACGAATCGGTCTAGTTTCGCGCCCGACCATGAACTGCTCCCGTTTCGCCCGCGGATGACTGTTTGGCCGGCATTGATGCTACGGCCCGTGGCGGAGAGAATAATTTGTTAACCCTAACGGCCGGTTAATCCGTCGCCGCCGAAACAAGGAACCCGGCCCCATGACCGTTACCCTCGTCAGCGCCAGGACCGCCGCCGCCTTGCCCGTCTGGACCGCGGACAAGGCCGGGCTTGCAGCCCTGCCGGCCGCGACCGCCCATTGGGCGGAAACCGCGCGGTTCTCGGCCGAGGCGGGAGCCGTGCTGATCGTGCCGGACACGAAAGGCAACGTCGCCGGTGCGGTTCTCGGTCTCGGCAAAGGCGGCGCCGGAGAGGGCGCGTTGCAACGCCGCGCGCTGCTGGGCGGGGCGCTCGCCGGCAAGCTGCCGGCAGGGGAGTGGTATTTTGCCGACGAGACCGCCGTCGGCGGGCCGCTCGCCTCGCTGGCGCTCATTCTCGGCGGCTATCGCTTCGACCGCTACCGGTCGTCGAAAGCGGATGACGGCGGCGACGTCCGCTTTCTTGCCGCCGATGGCTCCGACAAGGCGGACATCGAGAGCATCGCGGCGGGCGTCTTTCTCGCGCGCGATCTGATCAACACGCCGACCAGCGACATGGGACCGGCCGAACTGGAGGGCGCCGTGCGCTCGCTCGGCGACGGGTTCGGCGCGCGCGTCGACACGATCGAGGGCGACGCGCTGCTGGAGCTGAACTTTCCGATGGTCCACGCCGTCGGCCGGGCGAGCGCGTCGGCACCGCGGCTGATCGATCTTTGCTGGGGCCGGCCGGAGGATCCGAAGCTGACCCTGGTCGGCAAGGGGGTCTGCTTCGACACCGGCGGCCTCGACATCAAGCCCGCGTCCGGCATGTTGCTGATGAAGAAGGACATGGGCGGCGCCGCCAACGTGCTCGGCCTCGCCCGCATGGTGATGGCGGCCAAGCTACCGGTGCGCCTGCGCGTGCTGATCCCGGCTGTCGAGAACGCGATTTCGGGCGATGCCTTCCGGCCGGGCGATGTCCTGACCAGCCGCAAGGGCAAGACGGTCGAGATCGGCAACACCGACGCCGAGGGGCGGTTGGTGCTGGCCGACGCGCTGGCGCTGGCCGACGAGGAAGCGCCGGATCTCCTGATCGACATGGCGACGCTGACCGGCGCGGCGCGGGTGGCGCTCGGACCCGACATCGCGCCGTTCTATACGGACGATAGCGCGCTCGCCGGCGAGATCGCGCAAGCCGGCCTCGATGTCGCCGACCCGGTCTGGCGAATGCCGCTCTGGCAACCCTATGCGGCGAACCTTGCCTCCAAGATCGCCGACACCAACAATATCACCAGCGACGCCTTCGCCGGATCGGTGACCGCGGCGCTGTTCCTGCAAGGCTTCGTCGAAAAGGCCAATAGCTGGTCGCATTTCGACGTCTATGGCTGGCGGCCGAAGCCAAGCCCGATCGGGCCGGTCGGCGGTGAGGCGCAGGCGATCCGGGCGCTGTTCGCGGTTCTCAAGACGCGCTTTCCGGCACGGTGAGGAAACTGACGCCATGACATCGCCTCTCGATTCCCGTCTCAACGCGTTCCGCGATGATCTCGCCGATGTCCGATTGCAGGGGCGGGTGGAAGCCACGCGCTTCGTCCGCGGCGAGGAATGCCGCATCCTCACTCCGCTGGCGCCGGTGCGCCGTCGTCCCTCGCCCGACGCGCCGCTCGACACCGAGGCGCTGTTCGGCGAACCGGTGACGGTCTTCGAGATTGACGCCGAGGGTTGGTCCTGGGTGCAGCTCGGCACGGACGGCTATGTCGGTTACGTTCCGAGCGTGGCGATCGGCCACCTCGGCGCCGCACCGACCCACCGAGTTTGCGTGCCCCGGACGCTGCTGTTTCCCGGTCCCGACATCAAGCTGCCGCCGCTGCACGATCTTCCGATGGGCGCGTTGGTCACCGTCACCGGCGCGGCCGAGGATCACAACGCGCGCTACGCGATGACCCAGCCCCATGGCGCCGTGGTGGAACAGCATCTGAAGCCGCTCGGAACCATGGAGCAGGATTTCGTGGCGGTTGCCGAGCGGTTTGTCGGCGTGCCCTATCTGTGGGGCGGCAAGAGCGCGTCGGGCATCGATTGCTCCGGTCTTGTCCAGATATCGTGCCAGATGGCCGGCATCGCCGCGCCGCGCGACACCGACATGCAGGGGCGCGCGCTGGGCACCCACATCGCCGGCTGCGAGTTAGGTCAGTCGGCGCAGGATGCGAGCGGAAAACCGGTTTCCACTTTTTCCCATTCCGCACGGGAACGCGGCGACCTCGTCTTCTGGAAGGGCCATGTCGGCATCATGCTGGACGGCACACGGCTCCTCCACGCCAACGCCCATCACATGCTGACCGCGATCGAGCCGCTGGCCGCCGCGATCGCGCGGCTGGAGGCGAAGGGGGCGGCGGTGACCAGCATCAGGCGGATGGACACGAGCCCCGCTGCGTAATTGCAATATGCTTTCAACCAGTTATCCCCCCCCGATGGGCGATCCGGATCATGATTCAAATTCCCCTCAGTAATCCGGGAAGCGATTCCGAGGAGTTCAAAAAAATTTGCTGAGGTGGTCCTGCGTCAAACTACCGCGGGGAAATTGCCGGAGCGCTGGGGGCTTCACCTCTCCAGGTAAGGAATTGTTAGGCACCTATGCGTAATCCCTCATAATCTGTTCTTGCGAGATCGGGCGTCGATTAACTGCGCTTCAGAAAGTAAATCCGAGAAATATGGTATTCTAAGGGAGACTGAAAATAATGAAACTTTCGGATATGAAGTTTTCCTCGCGAATAGGAATAATCGACGCGATCTGTATTTCTGGCATGCTGAACCTCGTCGCCATCTTCGCCGTCAACCAGAGGATTCGCGCGGGCTACGCTGGCGCGATCGAGATCGCGCAGAATACGGCGCATAAATTTGGAACTCACAGCCGGATCTCTATCCCTCGTAAGGAAATTTTCCCATGCGCTTGAAAATCGGAAGCACGCTATACGTCTTCGCGGCCGTGGTCGGCGGTGCGTTCATCATTTCATCGCTGATCAGCTTCGGCGTTCTCGAGCGTTTGAAGGTAAATGGTCCTCTCTACGGACATATTGTGCAAAGCAAGGATCTCCTTGCCGATATCCTGCCACCGCCGGAATATATCATCGAGCCCTATCTGGAGGTCGTCTCGGCGAACGCCGGTTATACCCAACCTGCCGGCGTCGAACAGCGCTTGTCCGACCTGAAGAAGGTCTACGACGAGCGGCATGAGTATTGGCTGGCCTCCGACCTTCGCGCCGATATCAAGAAGCTGATCACCGTCGATACGCACCGCTACGCACAGGAATTCTGGAATACCGTCGATAGCGAATTTCTTCCTGCGCTGGCGGCTCGGGACGTGTCGGCTCGGGACAAGGCGTTCCAGGCTGTGTCGGCGGCGTATCATGCGCATCGGGCGATCATCGATGAACTCGTCGCAACCGCGAATGCCAGAGGCGTCGAGTTGGAGAATGAAGCGGCGTCGGAAAGCACGCTTGGCACGACGGGACAGATCGTTAGCGGGCTTCTCGCGCTCCTGATTCTGGCCGGCGGTATTTTCTTTATCATTCGGCGGGTCGTGCGCCCGTTGGCCGCCATGTCGACGGCTATGAACGAGCTGTCCTCGGGCGATCTCGATGTGGTCGTGACGGGAGCCGATCGTCCTGATGAAATCGGCGATCTGGCGCGGGCGCTTGAAATCTTCAAGTCAGCGGAGATCGAGAAGCGTCAGCTCCAGGCCGATGCGCTGGAGACTGAACGTCGCTCCAAATTGGAACTCGCGACGACCTCAGAAAATGCCGCGACGAATGCGCGTAACCTTCTCATCCAGAACCTCGGGCCGGCTTTCGAAAGGCTGGCCGACGGCGACCTGACGGTCAGACTGGACGACAGCATCGGCCACGACTTCAGCGAAGTACGTGATCAATTCAACGCTAGTGTCGGCAAGCTGGAGGATGCGATCGGCAATGTGGTGACCTCGATCGGCTCGATCCGGTCTGGCCTGCAGGAGATCAACACGGCCTCGAACGACCTGTCGCAGCGCACCGAGCAGCAGGCGGCGAGCCTGGAAGAGACGGTGGCGGCGCTGGGCGAGGTGACGACGGCGGTGAACCAGACCGCCGAGGGCGCCGGCAAGGCGCAGACGGCGGCCAGTACCGCCCGCGGCAAAGCCGAAAAGGGCGGCGAGATCGTCGGCCAGGCGGTGGCGGCGATGAGCCAGATCGAAAAGTCCTCCGAGCAGATCAACCAGATCATCTCGGTGATCGACGAAATCGCCTTCCAGACCAACCTTCTGGCGCTGAACGCGGGCGTCGAGGCGGCGCGGGCCGGCGAAGCCGGCAAGGGCTTTGCGGTGGTCGCCCAGGAAGTGCGTGGACTGGCCCAGCGCTCGGCCGAAGCGGCCAAGGAGATCAAGACGCTGATCGCGACGTCGCGCAGCCAGGTGGAAAGCGGCGTCGAGCTGGTGACGGCCTCAGGCAAGTCGCTGGACGAGATCGTCGCGGAGGTCAGTTCGATGGCCGAGCTGATTGCGAGCATCGCGGTGAGCGCCAAGGAACAGGCGACGAGCTTGCGCGAGGTGTCGGGCGCGGCGGATCAGATGGATAAGGTGACGCAGCAGAACGCGGCGATGGTGGAAGAGGCGACGGCGGCGAGCCAGACCTTGACCAACGAGACCGAGGAACTGGCGAGCGCGATGGCGCAGTTCAAGACCGCCGGCTCGGCCGGCTCTGGGCGGGGTCAGGCATCGCGGTCGGGTGGCAACGCCGCCCCTGCCGCCAACCGGGCACGGCCGGCGACCGCGTCGCGGGGCGTGCCGCAGATGAAGACCACCGGAACGGGCGGCGCCGCCCGTGCCCCCAAGGCCGAATCCGACAGCTGGGAGGAGTTCTGATCCTCTTTCCAACCTGGATGATCGGCGGCGTCCGTCGGTCATCCCCTGGTTCGAAGGGCCAATTCCTCAATGAGCGATGCCGAGGATCCGATCACCCGATCGGGTCCTCGGCTGTTTCTGGATCCAGGATCGAGCGGACATGACGCCGCCGCCGCGGCGCGGGTTCAGTAGCCCGCCGCGCGATCGACCACGCCGCGCAGCGTCTCGCCGCGCTCATGCGCCGCGATCTGACGCATGACCTCCGGGGCCAACGCATCGGGATCGGAGATGGCGGCGGCGTGGGGGATGTCCCGAAGTTTGTTGAACTTCGTTGAGCGGCGATGCCGGGTTGAACGTTACGCGGCCCTCGATGCAGGGGCAATGAACTTTTCGGCATTTTGGCGCTGATGGGCNCAGCTGGGAAGAGTTCTGATCCCGGCCGGGACCGCCTGGTCGGATCATCGATAAATTCGGTTAGCGGGCCGGCGGGGCCTTTAAGTTCTCGCCGGCCTTTCCATGTCCGCGGACTGACAAGCAGGGAGCGCGGTCATGCAATTGGAAGGCAATGTCGCCGTCATCACCGGTGCCGGCTCGGGCATCGGCAAGGAAATCGCCCTCGCCTTTGCGCGGGAGGGGGCCAGGGTCGCGGTCTGCGACATCGATAGGGCCGGGGCCGACGCGGTTGTCGTGGGACTGGAAGCGGCCGGCGCCGAAGCGATGGCGGTGACGATGGATGTCACCGACGAAAGCGCGGTGAACGCTGGCGTCGACAACGTCGCGGCCCGATTCGGCCGCATCGACACGATGATCTCCAACGCCGGCATCCAGATCGTCCACCCCATCGAGGACTTTCCCTATGCCGAGTTTCGCAAGCTGGTGGCGATCCATCTCGACGGGTCGTTCTTGCTGACCAAGGCCTGCGTGAAACACATGTATCCGCAACAATCCGGCGCGCTGATCTACATGGGCTCGGCCCACAGCCACGAGGCCTCGGCGCTGAAAAGCGCCTATGTCGCGGCCAAACACGGCATTCTCGGACTGTCCCGGGTGATGGCCAAGGAGGGCGCCAAACATGGGGTGCGCGCCAACACGATCTGCCCCGGTTTTGTGAAAACGCCGCTCGTGGAAAAGCAGATCCCCGAGCAGGCACGCGATCTTGGCATTTCCGAGCAGGAGGTCGTCGACCGGATCATGCTCGGGGAAACAGTCGACCAGGAATTCACGACGATGGCGGATGTCGCCGCGGTCGCCGTGTTCCTCGCCGCTTTCCCCTCGAACGCCCTCACCGGCCAGTCGATCGTGCCGAGCCATGGCTGGCACATGGCCTGACGCGATGCGCGTCCTATCTCTCTCGCCGAAAGAAGGAGTCTCCCATGGAAATCATCACCCTCCAGCCGATCGTCGCGCTGGTCGCCGGCATCCTGATCCTGATCATGCCACGGCTGCTCAGCTACATCGTCGCGTTCTATCTGATCTTCGTCGGATTGACCGCGATGTTCCCCGACTTCTTGACCCGCTTCGGCACAGCCGGCTGAGGTGCGGCGCCAGCGCGTCGGCAGGTCATCTGCGATGATACGGCGAAACTGACGGGCGGAAGACGGAACGCCGTCGCCGTTCGCCGCGAACTCACGCGAAAGGAGATCGTGATGACCCATCCCGTGATCGCTGAAGGCCGGATCGCCGTCGTCACCGGCGGCGCCTCCGGTATCGGGTTGGCCGCAGCCAAGCGCTTCGCCGAAGCCGGCATGACGGTCTGCCTCGTCGACCGGGCGGCCGAGCGCCTGGCCGAGGCGAAGGAATCGGTTTCGGCGCTGAGCCCGTCCGGCAGCGTGCTGACCTCGAACACCGACGTCGGCGACCGCGCGGCGGTCGAGGCATTGGCGAAGAACCTGTTCGGGCGCTTCGGGACGATTCACCTCGTCTTCGACAATGCCGGTATCCAGCCCGGCAGCGACATCTTCGGGCGAGTCGCCAATTGGGACATGGTGCTGCGCACCAATCTGCACGGGGTCATCCATGTCGCTCAAATCTTCGGCGAGCGGATGGTCGCGGAGGGCGAGCCGGGACTGATCGTCGTCACAGGCTCCAAGCAGGGCATCACCACGCCGCCGGGCGACCCCGCCTACAATGTCGCCAAGGCCGGGGTGAAGGCGTTTACCGAGGCGCTGCAGCATGATCTGCGCAACCGCGAAGGCTGCCGGATCGAGGCGCGCCTGATGATCCCCGGCTTCGTGTTCACGCCCTTGACCCAAAAGGGCCGCGCCGAGAAGCCGGATGCGGCATGGACGGCTGAGCAGACCGTCGAGTTCATGCTGGAAAGGCTCGGGACCGAGGATTTCTACATCCTCTGCCCGGATGGTGAGGTGACGCGGGAGATGGACGAAAAGCGCATCGCCTGGGCGGCTGGTGACCTCGTCGAGAACCGCCCGCCGCTGTCGCGCTGGCACCAGGACTGGGCCGAGAAGTTCAAGGCTTGGACGGTGCGGACGTAGGACGGCCAGCTGTGGCTTTCGCTATGGTAAGCAGCGCCTCCACATCCACCACCCGTTCCAACGCGTCGGCGATCTCATCCAGCGCGGCCTCGACGCCGGCACGGTAGCCGGGTCCGGCGGCCTCCAGCCCGAAGCGCGACAGATAGCGCCGGCGCCAGTCGTCGGCCCCGAACAACCCGTGCAGATAGGTGCCGAAGACGCGGCCATCGGCCGATGTCGCGCCGTCCGGCTGCCCGTCGATGAGGCACACCGGCCGGGCGCAGTCCGGGCCGCTCGTTCGACCGAGGTGGATCTCGTACCCTTCCAGTGGCTCGCCGTCGGGGGTTGTCGCGCGGGCCTCGCGCACGGTCTTTTCCGGCTCCATCACGGTTTCGACGTCGAGGAGGCCGAGCCCTTCCGCTTCGCGCACCGCCCCCTCGATGCCGTCCGGATCGCGGACGAGGCGCCCCAGCATCTGGTAGCCGCCGCACAGGCCGACGACATGGCCGCCGCGCGCATGATGGGTGGCAAGGTCCCGGTCCCAACCATTGGCCCGGAAGCCGGCAAGGTCGGCGATGGTCGATTTCGAGCCCGGAACCAGCACCAGCGCCGCGTCGGTCGGCAGGCTTTCGCCGGGTCGTATGAACGCGACCTCGACGCCTGCTTCGGCCTCCAGCGGATCGAGATCGTCGAAATTGGCGATCCGGCCAAGCAGCGGGACGGCGATCTTGAGTTTGCCTGACTGGCCGCCGCGCGACAGCCGTTCCAGCGCGACGGAATCCTCGGCCGGCAGTTTTGCGGCGGCGCTCAGATGCGGCACGACGCCGAAGGACGGCCAGCCGGTAAACCGGGTGATCGCGGCAAGCCCATCGTCAAACAGCGAGACGTCGCCGCGGAACTTGTTGATCAGGAAGCCCGCCACCATCGCCCGGTCGTCTTCGGTCAGGATCGCATGGGTGCCGACGAGCGAGGCGATGACGCCGCCGCGATCGATGTCGCCGACGAGGATCACCGGAACCTTGGCGGCGGTGGCAAAGCCCATATTGGCGATGTCGCCGGCTCTAAGATTGATCTCGGCCGGCGAGCCGGCGCCCTCGACGATGACCAGATCGGCCTCGGCCGAGAGCGCCGCGAAGCTGTCGAGCACGTGCTGAAGGAGTGCGGGTTTCAGCCGCTGGTAGTCGCGGCCCCTGGCCTCGCCGGCGACGCGACCGCGAACCACGATCTGGCTGCCGGTCTCCGATTGCGGCTTCAACAGCACCGGGTTCATGTCGACGGTCGGCGGCGTGCCGCAGGCCAGCGCCTGCAGCCATTGTGCACGGCCGATCTCGCCGAAGTCCGCCGTGCCGGGAATGGCGGCGACGGCCGCGTTGTTCGACATGTTCTGCGGCTTGAACGGGCGAACGGCGAGGCCGCGCCGGGCGAACAGTCGGCAGAGCCCGGCGACGAGCACCGTCTTGCCGACGTCGGAGCCGGTGCCCTGCAGCATGATGGCGGCGGTCTGGCGCATGTTCCCTCCTCGCCCGACGCGCGGCACAAGTCCAGTGCCCGGCCCGAGCTTGATCGTCCGGGATGTCTGTATTACATTTGAGAAAACGTAATACAGATGGGGCAGCCATGCAGACCTTCGGCAGTCGCGCGTTCAATCAGCAACATGGCCGCGTCAAGGAAGCGGCGCGGAAGGCTCCCGTTCGCATCACCGAGCGCGGAGAGCCGGCCTTCGTCCTGATGTCCGAGGCGGAATACCGGCGGCTATCACGCCAGCGGCCGACGCTTCTCGACTTCCTGGCCGATCCTCGTCCCGAAGCCGACTTCGATTTCTCCCCCGAGCGCGTGGACATCGCGACCCGGGACGTCGATCTTGGCTGATGCATTATCTGTTCGACACCAACGTTATTTCCGACAGCCGGCGGCCTGAGCGGACCAACGATCATTTCAGGGGCTTCATCGCGGCAATCGCGCCGGAGGATTTCGGCGTGTCGGTCGTGACGATCCTCGAAATCGAGTTCGGCATCCTGCGCCAGGAGAGGCGGGACGCGAACTTCGCGCGACTGCTGCGCGAATGGCTCGAGGCGCTGGTTCTGCCGCTGCTGGATAACCGCGTCATCGATGTGACGCTGCCGATCGCGCGTCGCTGCGCGACACTTCCGACGCCGAACAGCGCGTCCACGAACGACGCGCTCATTGCGGCAACGGCGCTGGAGCTGAAACTTCCTGTCGTCACCCGCAATATTGGCGATTTCGTACCATTCGGCGTCGAGATCATCGATCCCTGGCAGGCGGATCGCTCCGGTCCGCGCCCGCGATAAGCGGCTTGCCGCGCGTGCCCAGATCGATTTGGCGGTTGCCGGGCGACACCCGCTTTCGCAGACTCCGTTTGACCGTGTGGCCCTCCCGGTCTACCGGTTTTGACGAAACTGACGGTGCCCGGTTACGGGCTGAAACACATTCCGGTGCGGCCGACCCAAGCAGGGGGCCAAGACGGAACTGTCGGACCGAACCGTGCTCCGGATTCGCCGGGCCCGGCTCCTCCGGCGTCGAAACGAGATGAACGGAGGCCGATCATGAAGGCTCTGATGCTGTGCGGCCATGGTAGCCGCGACCAGGGCGCGATGACCGAGTTCGGCGGCTTGGCGGACAAGCTCCGCGCGCGCCTGCCGGACTGGCGTGTCGAACACGGCTATCTGGAATTCGCCAAGCCGGTCATTCGCGACGGTCTCGACCGCCTGCGGGAAAGCGGCGCGGACACCGTCCTGGCGCTGCCGGGGATGCTGTTCGCCGCCGGTCACGCCAAGAACGATATTCCCTCGGTCCTCAACACCTATGCGGCCGCCCACGGCCTTCAGATCGAATATGGCCGCGAACTCGGCATCGATCCGAAGATGATCCGGGCCGCCGGCGATCGGATCAAGGCGTGCCTCGTCGCCGACGGCTGGCGCGAGGGCGAGCCGCTGCACGACACCATGCTGGTCGTGGTCGGGCGCGGCGCCTCGGACCCCGACGCCAACTCCAACGTTTCCAAGGTCATGCGGATGCTGTGGGAAGGTCTCGGCTTCGGCTGGGGCGAGACCGCCTATTCGGGCGTCACCTTCCCGCTGGTCGAACCCGGCCTCGACCATGCCAGCCGGCTCGGCTACCGGCGTATCGTCGTCTTTCCCTATTTCCTGTTCACCGGCGTGCTGGTGCGGCGGATCTACGACCAGACCGACAATGTCGCGGCCCGCCATCCCGAAATCCGGTTCCTCAAGGCTGGTTATCTCGCCGCCCATGACCTTGTGGTGGAAACCTTCGTCGATCGCCTGAACGAGATCCTCGAAGGCACCAACAACATGAACTGCCAGATGTGCAAATATCGCGAGCAGGTGCTCGGCTTCGAGGCGGAGGTCGGGCTCGCCCAGGAAAGCCATCACCATCACGTCGAGGGCCTTGGCTCCTCGGCCGACTGCCCGCTTTGCGACACCGTCTGCACCGGCGCCTGCCGCGCGGCGGCGCAGGGGCATGACCACGGTCATCAAATCGCCCGTGCGGGCGGCCATGTCCATCACGACCATGACCATACGCATGAAGGAGGGCAGGCCCATCATCACGATCATGACCACGGCCATTCGCATGGTGACGCCGGCCATCACCACCATCCCTATCCGCAGGCCGACCATCCGCTCGGTCCGCAGTCTATGAAAGCCGGGGCGATGCAGAGGGCGGTGAGCAAGCCATGAAGCCGCTATTCGACCGCTACGCGATCGTCGACTGGTCCGCGTCCAACACGCCGACCACCGGCAAGGATTCGATCTGGATCGCGTTTGCCGAGCGCGACGGGGCCGAGACGCGCCTCATCGAGACGGTGAACCCGCCGACCCGCAGTGCCGCGATGGCGAAGCTGCGCCAGTTCTTCCGCGACGCGCTGGCCGAGGACAAGCGGGTCTTCGCCGGCTTCGATTTTCCCTTCGGCTATCCGGCCGGCGCCACCGCCGCGATCGCCGGTGCGCCGGACTGGCGGGCACTGTGGGGCTTCTTCGCCGACGCGCTCAAGGATCGCGACGACAATTTTTCCAACCGCTTCGAGGTCGCCGGCCGGCTGAACCGCGAGGCGTTGGCCACGGCGCCGATGTATTGGGGGCGGCCGATGCATCAGGAGATTCCGGGCCTGCCGGTCGCCAAGCCCGAGCCCTATCCGACCGGGCTCGCCGAGCGGCGTCTCGCCGAACGCCGGGCGATCAAGGCGCAGCCGGTGTGGAAGCTCGCCTTTGCCGGCAGTGTCGGCAGCCAGGTGATCACTGGCCTCGCCCGGCTGGAGCATCTCAGGCGCGATCCGGAATTCGCGGAACTTCTGGCCGTCTGGCCGTTCGAGACGGGCTTTGCGGACGATCTCGCCGCGCCGATCGTGCTGGCGGAGATCTATCCCGGCTTGGTGCCGGTCGAGCAGGGCGACAAGTCCTGCCTCGACGAGGCGCAGGTCGAAGCGCTCGCCGACATCTTCGCGCGCTTCGACGCGGAAGGGCGCCTCGGCGAAGTCTTGTCGGCACCGGCCGATCTCTCCGAGGCCGAGTCCGCCGCGGTGTTGTCCGAGGAGGGCTGGATCGCCGGGCTGGGACATCGGCTGGTCGAGACCACCGCCGAAGAGTCCGACCCCTATCTCGCCCCCGGCGCGCGCCTCTCCTACATCCGCAACCCGGCCGCGATCTACGCCGAGAGCTTTCGGCTGATCCGCCAGGAATCAGACCTGTCGCCCATTCCGGAGGTCGGTCATGATCTGGCGATCCGCCTGATACACGCCTGCGGCATGCCGGACATTCTCTCCAATCTGGTTCTGTCCGAAGGCGCGATCGAGGCGGGGCGCGCGGCGCTCGAAAGTGGGGCGCCGATCTTGTGCGATTCCGAAATGGTGTCGCACGGCATCATCTCCGCCAAGCTGCCGCGCCAGAACAAGATCGTCTGCCGGCTGGGCGACCCGCGCACCCGGCGTATCGCCGAGCGCGAGGGCACCACCCGCTCCGCCGCGCAGGTCGATCTGTGGATCGATTTGATGGAAGGGGCGGTGGTGGCGATCGGCAACGCGCCGACGGCGCTCTATCGCCTGCTGGAAAAGCTGGAGGAAGGCGCGCCCCGACCCGCCCTGATCATTGGCCTGCCGGTCGGTTTCGTCGGTGCGGCAGAATCGAAGGCCGAGCTTGCGCGCGACGTCCACGGCGTGCCCTTCGTCACGCTGACGGGGCGTCGCGGCGGCAGCGCCATGGCGGCGGCGGCAGTGAACGCGCTGGCAAGCGGTCTTAACTGACGATGGCGGAGACGGCCCGGCCGTGGCTGACGGTGATCGGTATCGGGGACAGCGGGCTTGCCACGCTCCCCGGCGAAGCGCGCGCGACGCTCGAGGCCGCAAAAACCGTCTTCGGCGGCGAGCGACATCTGGCGATGCTCGGCGATTCGCCTGCCCGGACCGTCGCTTGGGCTAAGCCCTTCGCGGATTCGGTTGCGGCGCTGAAAGCCTCTACCGGCACGCCGACCGTGGTGCTTGCCACCGGCGACCCGATGTGGTTCGGCGTCGGCGCGACTCTGACGCGGCATTTTTCGCCTGAGGACATGTGGGTCATCCCGGCGCCGTCGGCGTTTCAGCTCGCGGCGGCCCGCCTGGTCTGGCCGCTGGCCGACTGCCGCTGCCTGACGGTGCATGGCCGGCCGGTCGAGACCGTCAATCGCTATCTGGCCCCCTCGGCGCGGCTGCTGATCTATGCCGAGGATGCGTCCTCGCCGCAGGCCATCGCGCGGCTCCTGACCGGACGAGGTTTCGGGCCGAGCCGGATCGTCGTGCTGGAGCATCTTGGGGGCGAACGCGAACGCGTCCGTGCGACCACCGCCGCCGGCTTCGACCTCGCCGATATCGCCGATTTGAACACCGTCGCGGTCGAGTGCGTGACGGGCCGGGCGGCGACGTCGCGATCCCTGATGGCGGGGCTTTCGGACGATGCCTTCGTGCATGACGGCAAGATGACCAAGCGGGTGCTGCGGGCGCTCGCTATCGCCGCGCTCGAACCGCTACCGGGCCAACAACTCTGGGATGTCGGGGCGGGGTCGGGCTCGATCTCGATCGAATGGCTGCGTTCCGACGCCGGCATGTCGGCCGTCGCGATCGAGCCGGTGGCCGAACGTCGGGCGATGATCGCCGAGAACGCCGCCGCGCTGGGCGTGCCGGAACTCGCGATCGTCGCGGGCGAGGCGCCGGCCGCCTTCGCGGAGCTGGCGCCGCCCGACGCGGTGTTCATCGGCGGCGGCCTCACCGACGGCGTGTTCGACGCGGCCTGGGACGCGCTGACGCCGGGCGGCCGGATGGTCGCCCATGCGGTGACGCTGGAATCGGAAGCGATCCTGATCGCGCTGCATGCCAAGCTGGGCGGGGAATTGATGCGGATCGGGGTCGAGCGGGCCGAAAAGGTCGGTCCCTATCGGGGCTTCAAGCCGGCGATGCCGGTCGTCCACTGGCACGTCACCAAGGGCGATGCGCCATGAGCGCGGCGACCGGCACGCTCTACGGTCTCGGCGTCGGGCCGGGCGACCCGGAACTCATGACGCTGAAGGCTCTGCGCCTGCTCAAGGCGGCACCGGTCGTCGCCTATCCGGCGCCCGATCACGGCACGAGCTTCGCGCGCGCCATCGTCGCGGCGTATCTTTCGGCCGAACAGGAAGAAGTCCCGATCATCGTGCCGATGCGCGTCGAGCGGTTTCCCGCCGCCGCGATCTACGACGCGGCGGCGGAGCGGATCGGCGCACGGCTTGCGGAAGGCCTCGACGTCGCCGTCCTGTGCGAGGGCGACCCGTTCTTCTACGGCTCCTTCATGTATCTCTTCGAGCGCCTTNTTGCGGAAGGCCTCGACGTCGCCGTCCTGTGCGAGGGCGACCCGTTCTTCTACGGCTCCTTCATGTATCTCTTCGAGCGCCTTGCTGGCCGTTTCCCCACAGAGGTGGTCCCCGGCGTGTCCTCGGTGATGGCCGCCTCGGCGGCGCTGAAACGGCCGCTCGCGGCCCGCAACGATGTCCTGACCGTGATTCCCGGACCGCTCGACGATGTCGCGCTCAGTGCCCGGATCGAAGCGGCGGAGGCCTTCGCCATCATGAAGCTCGGGCGGCATTTTTCCCGTGTGAAGGCGCTGATCGAGACGCTGGGGCTGCTCGACCGCTGCGCCTATGCCGAACGGGTGTCGCTGCCCGAAGAGCGGCTGCTGCCGCTTCGCGACGTCTCGGGCGATGCCCCGTATTTTTCGATGATCCTCGGGTATCGCGGCAGCGAGCCGGCGATCCGCGACGCGGCCCTTTGCCGGGAGCCCATCCGATGACCGACAAGACCGCCGCAATCGTCATTCTTTCCGAAGCACCCCGCGCGCTGGCCGAGCGGGTAGCGGACTTGATCGGCGGCGCGGTGCATGGCCCGGCCAGGCGCTGCCCGGACGCCGCAATCGTCTTCGATGAGGCGGGGCCACATCTGCGCGCCTTGTTTCGCGAGGGCCGGCCCATCGTCGCGGTGATGGCGACAGGGGCGCTGATCCGCATCCTTGCGCCGCTCATCGCCGACAAACAGGCGGAGCCCGCGGTCGTCGCCCTCGCAGAGGACGGTTCGGTCGCCGTGCCGCTGCTCGGCGGCCATCACGGCGCCAACGATCTGGCCCGCACGATCGCCGACGATCTGGGCGGCGTTGCCGCGATCACCACCGCCGGCGACCTGCGCTTCGGTGTCGCGCTCGACGCGCCGCCGCCTGGCTGGCGGCTGGAGAATCCCGAAGGCGCCAAACCGGCGATGGCCGATCTCGTCGCCGGCGCCACCGCGCGGCTCGACGGCGAGGCGGAGTGGTTGTCCGGCTCGCGCCTTCCGTTCGCGCCCGACGGCACCGTCCGCCTGACGGTCATGGAAGAAGCGCGCGCGCCCGCCGCCGGCGAACTGCTCTATCGTCCGCAAACGCACATCCTCGGCATTGGCAGCGAACGCGGCGCGCCGACCGAGGAGGCCATCGATCTGGCGGATAGCGTTTTCGCCGAGGCCGGTATCAGCCCGCTATCGCTCGCCGCCGTTGCCTCGATCGATCTCAAGGCCGACGAAGCGGCCATCCACGCCGTCGCCGAGCATTACGGCGTTCCCGCGCGCTTCTTCACCGCTCTGGAGCTTGAAGCCGAAGCCGGGCGCCTGGAAAATCCGTCCGACATCGTCTTCGCCGAGACCGGCTGCCATGGCGTCGCCGAGGGCGCGGCGCTCGCCACCGCTGGCGCCGACGGCCGGCTCGTCGTCGCCAAGCGCAAGAGCCGGCGGGTGACGGCGGCGCTCGGCCGGGCGCCACGGCCCCTCGATCCGGCGCGGATCGGCCGCGCGCGCGGCACGCTGTTCGTCGTCGGCATCGGCCCTGGCGGCGAGGAATGGCGCTCGCCGGAAGTCAGCCGCATGGTCGAGACGGCGAGCGATCTCGTCGGCTATTCGCTCTATCTCGACCTGCTCGGACCGCTGACGAATGGTAAGACGCGGCACGATTTCGACCTCGGTAAGGAAGAGGCGCGGGTGCGCCACGCGATGGAGCTGGCCGGCGAAGGCCGCGCCGTCGCCCTCGTCTGCTCCGGCGACGCCGGCATTTATGCGATGGCGACGCTGGTCTTCGAACTCATCGACAAGGGCGGGGTGTCGGACGCGGCGCGGCGGATCGCCATCCAGTGCTCGCCGGGCATCTCCGCCCTGCAAGGGGCGGCCGCCCGCGCCGGCGCGCCGCTCGGCCATGATTTCTGCACCATCTCGCTGTCGGACCTTTTGACGCCCTGGGACGACATCCAGCGGCGGGTGCGCGCGGCGGCGGCGGCCGATTTCGTCATCGCCTTCTACAATCCGGTGTCAAAAAAGCGCCGCACGCAGCTTGCCTTCGCCCGCGACGAACTGTTGAAGCATCGCCCCGCCGCAACGCCCGTGATCCTGGCGACCAATCTCGGGCGTGAGGGCGAGCGGGTGCGTTTCGTGCCGCTCGCTGAGCTCGACATCGACGATGTCGACATGCTGACCGTGGTCATCGTCGGCTCGTCCGAGACGCGGCTGGTGACCACCGGTGACGGGCGCGAATGGGCCTATACGCCGCGCGGCTATGCGGGAAAAGCCGGAACGGGGATGCAGATCGATGCGGCTTGATGTGAATTCAAGCATATGTCAGAAATAGCATCATGAAGGCGCGGCTACTCGATCGCCGCAAGGAGACCTTGCGGAGCGGCGCCATCGTTGAAATCACCATCTGGCGCCTGCCGGCGCCCACATCCGAGCGGCCGCATGGACTTAAATATTCGCTCTTCTACGGACGGCCGAACGAACGGATCATCGGTTACGACAATGAACGCGGTAAGGGGGATCACCGACACTATCGAGGCCGTGAAGAACCTTACGTTTTCATCGATATCGCGACACTGCTTTTGGATTTCCAGCGAGACATCGAGAAGGAGCTGAAACATGGATGAAGTCATCATCAAGGTTTCGTCTCTCGATGAGTTCTTCGACGAGGCAAGGTCCGCCGCTCGCCGCATTGACGCTGGCGATTTCACGCCGTCGCCTGCCGCTCACCTCGGATTCGAGGATGCCGAAACGCTGCTAAAGGCTTTGACGCCCAACCGGTGGACTCTGCTCCGCACCCTTCGAAAAGGCGGGCCGACGTCGATCCGTGCTCTGTCCCGACTGCTCGGGCGTGACTATCGCGGGGTCCATTCCGACGTCTCGGCGCTTCTCGAGCTTGGCTTGATCGATCGGGACGACAAGGGCCTGATCCGCGTTCCCTGGTCGAAAATTACGGCCGAACTATCCATCGAAGAGGCCGCATGACCGTCCACTTTATCGGCGCAGGACCCGGCGCGCCGGACCTAATCACCGTTCGCGGCCTGCGGCTGATCGAGACTTGCCCGGTCTGCCTCTATGCCGGCTCGCTGGTGCCGGAGGAGGTCGTCAAGGCGGCGCCCGAGGGCGCGCGGGTGCTGGATACCGCCCCGATGACGCTCGACGAGATCATCGCCGAGATGCGGGCGGCCCACGAGGCTGGCCTCGACGTTGCGCGGGTGCATTCCGGCGACCCGTCGCTCTACGGGGCGATCGCCGAGCAGATGCGCCGGCTGGATGCGCTCGCCATTCCCTACGACGTGACGCCGGGTGTACCGGCCTTCGCGGCGGCGGCGGCGGCTCTGCAAAAGGAGCTGACGGTCCCGGAAATCTGCCAGACGGTGATCCTTACCCGCACCGCGATGAAATCGTCGAAGATGCCGGAAGGCGAGGAACTGTCGACCCTCGGGCGGAGCGGCGCGACGCTGGTGATCCATCTGTCGGTGCGCAACATCCCGCACATCCAGCGCGAGCTCGTGCCGCTGCCCGCCTATGGCGAAGATTGCCCGGCGGTTATTGCCTACCGGGTCGGCTGGCCGGACGAGGCCTTCATCCACGGCACGCTCGGCGACATTCACAAAAAGGCGCGCGCGGCGAAGCTGACGCGCACCGCGCTGATCTTCGTCGGCCGGGCGCTGGGCGCCAAGGATTTCATCGATTCCAAGCTTTACGACGCCGGCCACGTCCATGTGCTGCGGCCGAAGCGCAAGACGCTCGCCTCGTGATCTAGGCGGAGAGGGGTATGCCGAGGAGGGTCAGCACTTCGTTGATGGAACCGGCGACCGGCGGCGGAGCGCTGGGCGGCCGTTCGATCATGATCACCGGCAGGCCGCGCCGTCGCGCGGCTTCGACCTTGGCGTATGAGGCCGCGCCGCCGGAATTGCGGCAGACGAGATGGGTGACGCCGAGCCGCTGGAGCAATTCCGCCTCCTCGTCGGCGTCCGGCGAAGGCCGACCCAGAACGATCTCGGCCGGAAATGGCAGCAGAGGGTCCGGCGGATCGATCATCCGTACCACGAGGTCGAGATCGGACCGGCGCGCGAAGGGCGCCAGATGCTGCCGGCCCAGCGCCAGAAGCGGCCGCGCCTTTGCCGGCAAAGCATCGCAGGCATCGCCAAGGCAGGCGACGCGGGTCCAGCGGTCGCCGACTCGCGGCTCCCAAGCAGGACGGACCAGCGCGACACGCGGCACGTCGGCGACTTCGGCCGCCCGTGCCGCATTGCGCGAGATGCCGGCGGCGAAGGGATGCGTCGCGTCGACGAGATGGGTGATGCCTTCCTGGGTGAGAAATGTCGCGAGACCGTTGGCGCCACCGAAGCCGCCTACGCGGACCGCACAGCCCTCGGGGAGGACCGGTGTTGCGGTTCGGCCGGCGAGCGACAGCACGATTCTTGCATCCGGTCGCATGATGCGAATCCGGCTAACCAGCTGGTTGGCCTCGGCGGTGCCGCCGAGGATGAGGATGGTCTCAGTCGGTGCGGGCAAGGACCGTGCCCTCCCGATCGACGACGACGATGTGCGGCGTCACCGGCGCGCCGCGCAGGATACCGGTGGCGCTTTGGCGCGCGCGCTCGGCGATGGCGGCGGACAAATCGATCCCCTCGTCGGTACAAAGCTCCAGCGCCGCCTTGGCGGTGTTGGCGGCAAGGATCGTTGGACGCAGCGCGTCGGCCTTATCCGGCGAAAGATCCCCCGCGAGGTCGGCGAGGAAGGTGAAATCCACCTGACTGCGGCCGGAGTGAAGGTCCATCGCGCCCTGCGCCAGTTTGGTCAGCTTGGCGAAGCCGCCGGCGATGGTGACGCGGTCGACCGGATGGGCGCGCAAATACTTGAGCAAGCCGCCAGCGAAATCGCCCATGTCCAGCCATGCCATGTCGGACAGCTCCGGATAGAGTGCCCGCGCGGCGTCCTCGCTGGCCGACCCGGTGGCGCCGACGACATGGGTGAGCCCGGCCGCGCGGGCCACGTCGACACCGCTATGGATCGAATGGATCCAGGCCGAGCAGGAGAACGGGTGAACAATGCCTGTGGTGCCGAGGATGGACAGCCCGCCGACGATGCCGAGCCTTGGATTCCAGGTCTGCCGCGCCAGCGCCTCGCCGTCGGTGACGGAAATTTCGACGGCGACGTCGGCCGGGCGATTGTGACGGGCGCAGAGGCCTTCGACCACGGCCTGTATCATCCGGCGCGGCACCGGGTTGATCGCCGGCTCGCCGGGCGGAATCGGCAGCCCGGCGCGGGTTACGGTGCCGACGCCGAGACCGGCGGAAAAGACGATGCCGGAACCCAGCGCGCCGAAATGGACAGTTGCAACGATCTCGGCGAGATGCGTCACATCCGGATCGTCGCCGGCGTCCTTGACGATTGCGGCCATCGCCCGGCCGGCTTCAAGAACGGTCCGGTTGAGCGCGAAGGCGGGTGTCTCGCCCTTCGGCAGCACGATCTCCACCGGATCGGGAAAGTCCCCGGTCAAAAGCGCGGAAAGCGCCGCCTTGGTCGCGGCGGTGGCGCAGGCGCCCGTCGTCCAGCCGCGGCGCAATTCGCCGGCCGGCTTGCTTTCGCCGCGTCCTTCCGCCCTGTCGTCACCGAGATTGAAGCCCATGCCCGGCTTATAGGCGTCGTCCGCCGTGACGGGAAGCCGGAGGCCCGCCGATGACGGGGCTCTTGATCGCGGCGCCGCATTCGGGCGCCGGCAAGACGACGGTGACGCTCGGGCTGCTGCGCGCGCTGCGGCGCGCGGGCGTCGCCGTCCGCTCGGCCAAGGCCGGTCCCGACTACATCGATCCGGCCTTTCACGCCGCGGCGAGCGGTGGCACTTGCGTCAATCTCGACCCCTGGGCGATGCGACCGGCGCTGATCGCCAGCCTTGCCGGCGAGGCACGCCAGCAAGGCGAGGCCTTCGTCGTCGAAGCGATGATGGGGCTGTTCGACGGCGCCGCGGACGGCAGCGGCTCGGCCGCCGATTTGGCGGCGATGCTGGATCTCAAGATCGTCCTCGTCGTCGACTGCGCCAAACAGTCCCATTCGGTCGCCGCGCTGGTCCGGGGGTTCGCGACCCATCGCGCCGACGTCGCGATTGCCGGGCTGATCCTCAACCGCGTCGGGTCCGACCGGCATGAAAGCCTGCTGCGCGAGTCGCTGGCGCCGCTGGCCATTCCGGTTCTCGGCGTGCTTCCACGCCAGCCCGATCTCGCGCTGCCCGAGCGCCATCTCGGCCTCGTCCAGGCCGGCGAACACGGCGATCTGGAGGCCTTTATCGAGCGCGCGGCGAACTGGATCGCGCAAGGCTGCGACCAGCCCGCGCTGACGGCGCTCGCGGGTGCAGGCCCGGAAGCGGCGGTGGCCGCTCCCCCGACGGGGTCCGCCGCCCCGCTCGGCCAGACGATCGCCGTCGCGCGGGACGCAGCCTTCGCCTTCGCCTATCCGCATCTTCTCGCCGGCTGGCGGGATGCCGGCGCCGCGCTGTCGTTTTTCTCGCCGCTGGCCGACGAGGCACCGGACCCGTCGGCCGACGCGATCTATCTGCCGGGCGGCTACCCGGAGCTCCATGCCGGGCGTCTTGCGGCGGCCTCCGTTTTCCTGGCAGGGACACGAGCGGCGGCGGAGCGCGGCGTCGCGATCTATGGCGAGTGCGGCGGCTATATGGTGCTCGGCGAGACACTCACCAACTCCGACGGCACGCCTCATCCGATGCTCGGCCTGCTGCCGCTGGAAACCAGCTTCGCCCGGCGCAAGCTGCACCTCGGCTATCGCCGGCTTGAGCCGGTCGATGGCGCGCCTTGGGCTGGTCCGTTGCGGGCGCATGAGTTTCACTATGCGTCGATCGTCGCCGAAGGGCCCGGCGAGGCGTTGTTCCAGGCGTCGGACGCGCGCGGCCTCGATCTCGGCCGTCACGGCCTTCGCCGGGGGCGTGTCAGCGGCTCCTTTCTCCACGTCATCGACAGGGAATCCTGATGCGGCCGGACGCCAGCGCCCTTCGCCATGGCGGCGCCCTCGACGCCGCGATCGCCCGGCATGGCGGGCGTCGCAAGGACTGGCTGGATTTGTCCACAGGCATCAATCCGGTCGCGGCGGAACTGCCGGCGTTTCCGCCCGAAGCGGTCTCACGCCTGCCGGAATCCGGCCTGGAACGCACCGTTCTCGAATCCGCGCGCCTGGCCTATGGCGCGCCGGCCGACGCCGGAATCGTCGCCGCGCCGGGCTCGCAAGCGCTGATCTCGCTGCTGCCGTTCCTCCTGCCGCCGACCGAAGTCGCGATCGTCGAGCCGACTTATGCCGAGCATCGGCGTGCTTTCGCCGCGGCGGGGCATTGCGTGGTGGGAATCGACCGGCCGGACGATATCGCCGACACCGTGAAAATCGCCGTCGTCGTCAATCCGAACAATCCGGACGGGCGGGTTTTCTCGCGGGCCGAACTGTTCGAGCTTTACGAGCGAATGGCGGCGCGCAGCGGCCTTCTCGTGGTCGACGAAGCCTTCATGGACGTCACGCCCGACATGAGTCTGGCCTCGGAAGCCGGCCGGCCTGGCCTTTTGATCCATCGCTCCTTTGGCAAGTTCTTCGGCCTTGCCGGGCTTCGCCTCGGCTTCGCGCTGACCACGCTCGACCTCGCCGAGCAATTGTCCGAGCGGCTCGGGCCGTGGGCGGTGTCGGGGCCGGCGCTGGTTTGCGCCGAGGCGCTTCTCGGCAATGACGCGGCGATCCAGGCCACCCGCCAGCGTATTCGCCGTCAGGCCGAAAGGCTTTTCGAGGCGGTGCTGGACCGTCGGACGCCGCTGATCGGGCGAACCGCCCTGTTCGCGACGATCCGCCACGAGCGAGCCGGCGCGCTGTTCGAAGCGCTCTGCCGTCGGCGCATCTTGACGCGGCCTTTCGCCGAGCGGCCCGACTGGTTGCGGATCGGCAATCCGGCCGGCCCCGACGATGCCGCGCGGCTGCGGGCCGCGCTGGCGGAAGCGCTCGACGAGATCGGCGGCGAACGGTGATGTCGCGCGTCGCGATCCTGTTTCTGGGCACGGCCCTTGACCGCCTTATCGGCGACCCCGACTGGCTCTGGCGTCGGGTGCCGCATCCGGTGGTGCTGTTCGGGTGGGTGATCGACCGGCTCGACCGGACTCTCAACCGGCCAGGGCTCGGGGAATCGGGCCGGTGGCGCAACGGGATCATCGCCGCCGGTCTGTTCGTCGTCGGCGCTTTACTCGCGGGCCTTCTCTTGTCGACGATCTTCGCCAGCCTGGGTCTTTTGGGCGGGCTGCTCGAGGCACTCGTGCTCGCCGTGTTCCTGGCTCAAAAAAGCCTCATCGACCATGTTCGCGCGATCGAACGCGCGGTCGGCGAAAAGGGACTGGAATCAGGGCGCCGCGCCGTCGCGATGATCGTCGGCCGCGATCCTGAGGCGCTGGACGAGGCCGGCGTGTGCCGCGCGGCGATCGAGAGCCTGGCGGAAAACGCCTCCGACGGCGTCGTCGCGCCGTTTCTCTGGTATCTGATTTTGGGCCTTCCGGGCCTGCTTGCCTACAAGGCCGTCAACACGGCCGATTCGATGATCGGGCATATGAACGATCGCTATCGCGCCTTCGGCTGGGCCTCGGCGAAGCTGGACGATTGGATGAACTGGCCGGCCGCCCGGCTGACGGCGCTCTTGATCGCGCTTTCGGCGGGGATGCGCGATCGCGGCCTGGCCGAAGTCCGCGCCGCCCTGTCAATCGCGCGGCGCGATGCGCCTTTGCATCGCTCGCCCAATGCCGGCTGGCCGGAGTCGGCGATGGCCGCCGCCCTTGGCCTGTCGCTCGGCGGCCCGCGCCGCTACGGCAATCTCGAAGTCGAGGCGCCGATGCTCAATCCGGCGGGCCGGCGCAGGGCGCGCCCGGCCGACATCGCGGCTGCGATCGGGCTGTTCCGGACCGCCGCGAATCTGCTTCTGGCGTTCGCCGCGCTGCTGTTCATGGCGGCGGCGCTATAGACCGGCTTCGTTTAGCCGCTTCCCAGCGCCAGTCCGAGCAGCGCGGCGATTTCCACGAGCTGCTGCGAAGCGCCAAGGCAGTCCCCGGTCTGGCCGCCGAGCCGGCGTTCGATGAAGCCGCGAAACCATAACAGCACCAGCCCGCCGAGGAGGAAGCCGGCGAGCGTCGGGCCGAAGCCGACGGCGAGGATGCCGGAGACGAGAAAGAGGCCATCGCCGATCAAGAGGGCCGCGCGGCCGTTTCTGCGGTCCGGCCGGCCCATCCGATCCGCGGTGCCGCCGACCGAGGCGGAGGGCAGCGACGCCCACAGCCAGGCCATCGCGCCGCGGCTTGCCGCCGCGATACCGAGCATGGCGAGCGCCGCTCCGATGGGACCGGCTTCGACCAGCTCGGCCAGAAGCCCGATCCGTAGCGCGATCGACAGGACGAGGGCGAGGGCGCCATAGCTGCCGACCCGGCTGTCCTTCATGATGGCCAGCGCGCGCTCGCGCTCATGGTGGCCGCCGAGCCCGTCAGCGACATCGCCGAGCCCGTCTTCGTGCAGCGCGCCGGTGACGAAGACCATCGCCGCGACCGCCAGCGCCGCGACGACGAGCGCCGACAGGCCAACCGCCGGACCGAGAAACAGAATCAGCGCCGCGGGCAGCGCCGCGATCAGCCCCGCTAGCGGAAAGGCATGGACATCCTCGCCGAGGGGGTGCGTGCCGGTAAAGGCGCGGCGTGCCGGCGGAAGCCGGGTCAGAAAGGCCAGCGATCGCATCGTCGAAGCGGTGAATTCCCTCATTGCGGACTTGCTCCTTGCGCGTCGCTACGCCATGCCCGCCACAGCCAATTCGTAACGGCGCCGCCGACATTCCGTCGTCGTTCGCCGAAGCAAACCCCGAGGAGCGAGCGATGTCCACAACCGGGCTGCCTTTCGACGATATTCGTGATCTCGTCCGCCGGATGCCGGGGCCCGACGAGGCGGCGGTCCGGGTGAAACGCGAGCGCGAAGGGCAATTGACCAAGCCGGCGGGCGCGCTCGGCAGGCTGGAGGATATCTCGGAGTGGCTCGCCGCCTGGCAGGGCCGTCAGCCTGCGGTGCGACGGCCGCTGGTCGCGGTCTTTGCCGGCAACCACGGCGTCACCAGACAAGGGGTCTCACCCTTTCCGGCCGAGGTGACGGCGCAGATGGTCGCGAATTTCGCCGCCGGCGGGGCGGCCATCAATCAGATCTGCGCCGCCTACGACCTCGGCCTCAAGGTCTTCGACCTTGCCCTCGAACTGCCGACCGAGGACATCACGGAAGCCGCGGCGATGGACGAGCGTACCTGCGCCGCCACCATGGCCTTCGGCATGGAGGTGCTGGCCGGCGAGCCGGATCTTCTGTGCATCGGCGAGATGGGCATCGGCAACACCACCATCGCCGCGGCGATCTTCGCGGCGCTGTTCGGCGGGGACCCGAGCGACTGGACCGGTCCCGGCGCCGGCCATGACGCGACCGGCGTCGATAAGAAGGCGCGGGTCGTCGCCGCGGCGCTGGAGCACCACAAGGGACATCTCGCCGACCCGCTGGAGGTATTGCGCCGTCTCGGCGGCCGCGAGATCGCCGCGATGGCCGGCGCGATTCTGGCCGCGCGCATGCAAAAGGTGCCCGTCATCGTCGATGGCTTCGTCTCGACCGCCGCCGCGGCGATCCTTTACGCCATGGACCCGAAGGCCCTCGACCATTGCCTGTTTGGCCATGTATCGGCCGAGCCGGGCCATATTCGCGCGGTGGAAGCGATGGGCAAGGTGCCGCTCCTGGCCCTCGGCATGCGGCTCGGCGAAGGCACCGGCGCGGCCATAGCCGCCGGCATCGTCAAGGCGGCGGCGGAATGTCATTCCGGCATGGCGACCTTCGAGCAGGCGGCGGTCTCGAACCGGGAGTAAGGGGGCGCAGACCGCGCCCCGCCGCGCGTGGTGGAACGAGAATCCAATAAAACCGGACCGCGTGGGAAAACCATCCCCGCACGCTGGCCCGAACGCAATTCCCGTAGCCTGAATAGATCGCGGCTCCCGCATATGTTCTGGGAACACGCAATTCGGGAAACACTGCGATGGACTTCGTTCCCCTGATCGATCTGATTGGCGAGAATCAGACCGCGCTCGCCGGCGGTGCCGTGATCGGCGTCCTGTTCGGCTTCTTCATGCAGCGCAGCGTGTTCTGCACGCGCTCGGCGGTTCTCGACCTCACCCGCAGACGCGATCTCGCCGCGCTGGCGACCTGGGCGGCGGGCTTCGCGACTGCGGTGCTCGGCGTCCAGATCCTTTTGACGCTCGATGTCGTGAACGTCGTCGAAACCCGCTTCTTTGCCACCGCCCAGAGCCTGTCTGGCGCCATCATTGGCGGCGTCTTGTTCGGCATTGGCATGATCCTGGCGCGCGGCTGCGTGTCGCGATTGCTGGTCTTGTCGGCCACGGGCAATCTGCGGGCGCTCTATTCGTCGGTCGTCATCGCCATTGTCGGTCTCGCCACCTATAGCGGCGTTCTCGTGCCGCTGCGCGACAGCGCCGGCGGGCTGTGGAGCACGGCGGCGATCGGCGGCAACGATGTCCTTGCCCATCTGGGCCTCGGGCAGGCAGCCGGGGTGATCATCGGCTTAACCCTGGCGGCTGTCGCGGTCGGCCTCGCTCTGGCGTCGCGGGCGTCCATCTGGCGTCTGGCGGGCGGCGTCGGCGTCGGCGCGACGATCGTCGCCGGCTGGTATTTCACCTACACGCTCTCGCAGCAGGTGTTCGAGCCGATCCAGGCCGAAAGCCTCTCCTTCATCCGGCCGCTGGCCACCACCGCGGCGCTGGCCACCGACGCGGATGCGTTCGCCGGTCTGGACCAGGGCGTTCTCGCCGGCGCGCTGTTCGGCGCCTTCGTCGCGGCGCTGTTGTTCCGGCAGTTTCGCATCCAGACATTCTCCGAGCCGGGCACGCCCTCGATTTTGCGCTACACTGTCGGCTCCGTACTGATGGGTTTCGGCGGCATCCTGGCGGTCGGTTGCACTATCGGCGCGGGCTTCACTGGCGGCGCTGTCCTGGCGGTGTCGGCGCTTCTGGCGCTGCTCTCGATGGTCGGCGGCGCGGCGCTCGCCGACAAGTTCGTCGATCGCCCGCGCGAGGCCCGCGATTTTGCGCCCGAAGAAGCCGGAGCGGTTCCGGCGGAGTAGCCGTTCCCGATCGTCAGCCGTGCTCAGCGTACAACCATGACCGACGTCTTCGCATGGGCGGCGATATAGCCGGCGTTTGACGCGAAGATGTGCTCGGGGAGCCCCGGCACATGCGAGGCGACGACCACCAGATCGGCGCCGCTTTCCTCCACGGCTCTCAACAGCGTTCGATCCAGATCGACCGTCGGGTCATGGCTGACATAGGTCGCCGTCGTCTCCTGCGGGAGGCTGTACTTCTCGGCTTGCGCTTTGCCGAAGGCTTCGAGCTTTCTGGTATATTCCTCGGGCGTATGGGCGACCGAGCCCGGCCCAGACGTCGTCACGCCCACATAGTGGACCGCGCTGCCATAGAGTTGCGCAAGATCGGCGGCCATCATCAACGCCTTTTCCAGTCGGTCCGTATGACCCAAATCGACCGGGACCATGATCTTCTTGTACATGGCGACCTCCTTTGCATCGGCGATGTCTGTTCATGTCTATGTACCGGTTGGGCGGGCGGGCAGTCTTGATGTCGATCAATGACGTTTCCAGAGAATGGTCGCATTCGCTGCGCTTCGATACTATCAGGAGCCGAGCCGCCGAAGCCTGACTTGGGAGGCGGGAACGATCAGCAGGACGGAGAGCTCTCACTCCCATGAAGACACGTGACGACCTCATCCACCATCTTGCCGGTCTCGGGATCGAAACGAAGACGGTCGAGCATCCGCCGCTTCATTCCGTGGAAGAGAGCCAAGCGCTGCGCGGGACGATTCCCGGCGGCCACACCAAGAACCTGTTTCTCAAGGACAAGAAGGGGCGGATATTCCTCGTCGTGGCGGAGGAGACCCGCGCCGTTGACCTGAAGGGGCTGCACAAGCGGATCGGCGCGTCCGGGAGGCTGTCCTTTGCCAGCGGCGACCAGATGCGCGCGCTGCTCGGCGTCGAGCCGGGCTCGGTCACAGCCTTCGGCGTCATCAACGACACCGGGGGCCAGGTCCGTGTCGTGCTTGATGAAGGGCTCCTGGCGCACGATATGGTGAACTGCCATCCGATGACGAATGCGGCGACGACGACCATCGCCACATCGGCGCTGATGGCGTTTTTCCAATCCACCGGGCACGAGCCGCTCGTCATCGGCCTCGAAGCACCGGCAGACGACAACGGGCAGGCGGCATGAGCGACAATCCCTACGGTAATTCCTTCAGCGGTTACGGCGCGCAGACGAGCGGGCCGGCAGGCCAGACGGTGGGCAATGCCCAGCCGCAGGCGCCGACTGCGCCGGCCTCGCCGGGTCTGGAAGGTTTTACGGATTTGGGCGGTGGCGCCGCGCAAACCGATCTGGTCAAGGACACAACGACGGCGAATTTCTCGGCCGACGTCATCCAGGAGTCGCGGCGCCAGCCCGTGATCGTCGATTTCTGGGCGCCCTGGTGCGGCCCCTGCAAGCAATTGACCCCGATCATCGAGCGGGCGGTGAAGGCGGCCGGCGGCAAGGTCAAGCTGGTCAAGATGAACATCGACGACCATCCCGCCATCGCCGGCCAGCTGGGGGTCCAGTCGATCCCGGCGGTGTTTGCCTTCGTCGACGGCCAGCCGGTCGACGGCTTCATGGGCGCGCTGCCGGAGAGCGAGGTCAAGGCTTTCATCGACCGCCTGCCGAAGGGCAAGGGCGGCGGCGCGGACGATCCGGTCGCCCAGGCGCTCGAACAGGCCAGGCAGCTGCTCACTGACGGTGATGCGGGCGGAGCCGCGCAACTCTTCGGCGCAGTTCTCCAGCACGAGCCCAATCACGCCGCCGCGACCGCGGGGTTGGCTGAATGCTATCTGGCGGCTGGCGACACGGCGCGGGCAAAGGCCTTGGTCGATGGATATGCGGCCGAGGATGCCGGCAAGCCGGAGGATCCAGCGCTCGCGGCCATCCGCACCAAGCTGAAGCTTGCCGAGGAGATTTCGGAACTCGGCGATCCGGTGGCGCTCCAGGCCCGGATCGAGGGCGACCCGGACGATCACCATGCCCGCTACGATCTGGCGCTGATTGCCCAGGCAAAGGGCGAGCGGGCGACGGCGGCCGGCCATCTCCTGGAAATCATCGGCCGCGATCGTACCTTCGAGGATGACGCCGCGCGCAAAAAGCTTCTCGAATTCTTCGAGGCCTGGGGGCCGACCGATCCGGCGACGAAGGAGGCCCGGCGCAAGCTGTCCTCGCTGCTCTTCACCTGATCGTCCAGGCGGGCGCGGAAGGGGCGATAAGCCCGCGCCGCTCTCGGCCTTCGAGCCGGTTCGGCCGCTGCTTGTTGCCGCATCCCTTGAGATCGCGTGTTCGCGTTCCAAGTTCGGTCTCGGCAACGGAGACATGGTTTGGTTCACGCCGGCAACTTCAACTATCGGAACGCATCGGACCTCCCGAGCGTCGTCCCGCTCTTTCCTCTGGCGGGCGCGCTGCTCCTGCCGGGCGGGCAGCTGCCGCTCAACGTTTTCGAGCCGCGCTACCTGCAGATGGTCGACGACGCCATGGCCGGGGGGCGGATCATTGGCATGATCCAGCCGGCGCTCGACGGGCGGCGCCGAAGCGATGGCGAGCCGGAGTTTTGCAAGGTCGGCTGCCTCGGCCGGATCACATCGCTCAATGAGTCCGGCGACGGGCGCTACATCATCAGTCTGCACGGTGTCGTGCGATTCCGGGTGCTGGAGGAGTTATCCGATCGGGCGCCGTATCGCTCGTGCCGGGCGGCGGCCTTTCTCGGTGATCTCGATCTGGGGCAGGGAGCCGGCGAGGTCGATCGCGACTCGTTGCTGGGCACCTTCAAGCAATATCTGGAGGCCAATCAGCTCGAGGCGGATTGGGAAAGCGTCACCCGCGCCTCCAACGAGACCTTGGTCAACGCGCTCTGCATGATGTCGCCCTACGGCGCGGCCGAGAAACAGGCGCTGCTCGAGGCCCCCGACCTGAAGACGCGGGCCGAGACTCTGGTCGCCATCACCGAGATCGCCTTGGCGCGCGATGGCGGCGACGACGGCTCCTCGCACACGCTGCAATAGGGCGGTACGGCCACCGCGCGTTTGCCGGAGCCGACGACCGCGAAGTGAAAGACGGAACAGATGAACCAACGGCGCGAAATGGGACGGCCCGATCCGAAGCTGCTCGAGCTTCTGGTGTGTCCCCTGACCAAGACGTCCCTCGTCTACGATCGCGAGAACAACGAACTCGTGTCGAAGGCGGCGAAGCTCGCCTATCCGGTTCGCGAAGGCATCCCGATCATGCTCCCCTCCGAGGCGAGAGAGCTCGACTGAGATGGACAGCCCGGTGTCAAAGAAAGAAGGCCGGGCATCGCGCCCGGCCCTCCGATTTCATCGTGATCTATTGCGCCGCCGCGTCGGGCTGGGCATCGGCATTCGAAAGAACCTCGCTCTGCGCCAGCTGAAGGGCGCGGATGCAGCCATCGTCGTCGTTCGCCGCTTGCGCATTCTCGGCGGCGGCGACGTACCCCTTCGCCGTTTCGGTATCGATCCCCGATTGTTCGGCCTGGTCGACCAACGCCCGGATCTGAGGCAGCGTCTCGGCGCAGCTTGACGCCATCGGCATCTCGCCCTCTGCCGGGGTTTCTGTCTGAGCCGCGGCGATATGAACGCCGAGCATCAGGGTCGCGGCTGTCAGTAGCAGTGCTTTCATCGGAACTCTCCATCTTTCCGAGGGGCGGCGGGACACCGTTTTTGGCGCTCCGTCGATGGAGAGAGGCTCTCGCTGCTTCGTGGTCTGTTCACGTTCGCGCGATGATCATTGGAAGGTGATTTCGGACAAGCCGGCCAAGCCATCGCCACGTTGTCCTGACGATTGCGGCCGGCCGCCGGCGGTCAACCCAAGATGCCGACCGTCAGGGTCAGGCACGCGACGAGGGATAACGCCAGGAGAACAAGCTCGGTCAGCGGCAGGCGCCCGCGCCACGGTGCCCGGAGCCGCGGCGCCCATGGCTTTGGCTGCTTGTCGGTCAAATGCCCGCGCCGTCGCCCACCGTCGCGACGCCTTTCTCGGCAGCCGGATGGCGTTGATGGGCGCCGAAGGCAACCCGCAGCAATGGCCGCAGGGCAAAATCGAGCAATGCGAGGACAGCCGCCAGTACCGGGGCAAGCCCGAACAGAAACCCGATGAAGCCAAACAGCACCGCTGCCGCTGCCCGGAACCGCACCATCGCCCAACGATGGGCTGCGCTTGTCGTCTCGCCGAGCCAAAGCGCCTTAAGTGTATCCAGCGTCGAGCCCGGCTCTGCCGAGGATTGCGACGGCTGCCTGTCGTCAATGACCGTCCGCACGACGCCGAGCGCCATCGTCTCGTTGGTCAACGGGTCGATCAGGATGAAGGAGCCAAGTTCGCGGCTGGCCGCGTAAGTCGTCGCGACCAAGGGACGGTCGAAGGCGATCGTCACGCGGCCGATCTCGTTCATCAACAGGACGTTTGCCGACTTCGGCTCGAACGAATGGATATCGATCGCGGCCTCGAGGGCCCGCACGCTCGCCGGCGTCGAAGCGGTGCCGAGCTTGGCGACCAAGCGTCCGCCGGGCAGCAGTGGCCGGTCGACCATCCAGAGAATCTCGGCGGTGACGGATTTCACCGCCGCCAGCGAATCGTCCGGCCTTGCCAGCACGTCGCCGCGCGAGACATCGACCTCGTCGGTGAGGGTCAACGTCACCGCCTCGCCGGCGGCGGCCGACAGCACCTCTCCGTCGGGATCCCAGACGGCTTTCACACGGGTTTCGCGCCGGCCTGGCAGGACGACGACCGGGTCGCCGGCCGCGATGCTGCCGCCGGCGATGGTGCCCGCGAAGCCCCGGAAATCGAGATCGGGTCGGTTGACCCACTGCACCGGCATCCGGAACGGCGCCGATCCGGCGTCGAAGGTCTCGGGCGTGACGGATTCCAGCCGCTCGAGCAGCGTCTCGCCCCGGTACCACGGCATGTTTGGCGAGCGGGCGGCGATGTTGTCGCCATTCTTCGCCGACACGGGAACGAAGGAGACGTCGGTGAAGCCGAGCGCGGGCATGATCGCCTCATAGCCGCGCTTGATCGCCTCGTAGCGATCCTCGGCGAAGTCGACGAGATCCATCTTGTTGATGGCGATGACGACGCTCTTGATGCCAACGAGCGAAGTGATGAAGGAATGGCGCCGCGTCTGCGGCAGGATGCCCTTGCGCGCGTCAACGAGAATCACCGCGAGTTCGGCCTGGCTGGCGCCAGTCGCCATGTTGCGGGTGTACTGCTCGTGGCCGGGCGTGTCGGCGATGATGAAGGCGCGGTGGCCGGTAGAAAAATACCGGTAGGCGACGTCGATGGTGATGCCCTGCTCACGCTCGGCGGACAGTCCGTCGACGAGCAGCGCGAAATCGAGATCCTCGCCGGTGGTGCCGAATTTCTTCGAATCGCGCTTCAGCGCGTCGAGTTGATCGTCGAAGACGGCGTTGGTCTCGTAGAGCAGCCGGCCGATCAGCGTCGACTTGCCGTCGTCGACCGAGCCGCAGGTGATGAAGCGTAAGAGCGAGGCGGCCGGTACCGCCAACGGCCGCGCGCCGGCCTGTGGATCGACGAGAGCGAGCTTCGCAGGACGAGGAACCGCGTCGGTATCCTCGGCGGCGGGGCGCTGTTGCAGGACGCTGGTCATGTCAGAAATAGCCTTCCTGCTTCTTCTCTTCCATCGAGGCGCCGGAATCCTGGTCGATGACCCGGCCCTGGCGCTCCGAGGTGCGCGATCCGCGCATTTCGGCGATGATGTCGGCAAGCGTCGCTGCCTCCGACGCCACCGCTCCGGTCAGCGGGTAGCAGCCGAGGGTGCGGAAGCGGACCATCATGGTCTCGATCGTTTCGCCGGGCTTCAGCGCCATCCGCTCGTCGTCGCGCATGATCAGCGCCCCGTCTCGCCTCACGATGGGGCGGGGGGCTGCGAAATACAGCGGCACGACCGGGATGTTTTCCAGCGCGATGTAGTCCCACACATCCTGCTCGGTCCAATTCGACAGCGGGAAGACCCGGAAGCTCTCGCCCTTCTTCTTGCGGGTGTTGAACAGCCGCCAGGGCTCCGGTCGCTGGTTCTTGGCGTCCCAGCGATGCTCGGCCGAGCGCAGCGAGAAGATGCGCTCCTTGGCGCGGCACTTCTCCTCGTCGCGCCGCGCGCCGCCGAAGGCCGCGTCGAATTGGTATTTGGCGAGCGCCTGCTTCAGGCCCTCCGTCTTCATCACGTCGGTGTGGACGCGGCTGCCGGATGAGAACGGGTTGATGCCGGCACGCACCCCCTCCTGGTTGATATGGACGATGAGGTCGAGACCGAGGTCCTTGGCGCGGCGGTCGCGGAATTCGATCATCTCCCGGAACTTCCAGGTCGTATCGACATGCAGGAGCGGGAAGGGCGGCTTGCCGGGCGCGAAGGCCTTCATCGCGAGATGCAGCATCACCGCCGAATCCTTGCCGACCGAATACAGCATCACCGGATTTTCGGCCGTCGCTGCGACCTCTCGCAGGATGAAGATCGCCTCGGCTTCGAGCCGCTGCAGATGGGTCAGCTGTTTCATTGCGGCAGTCTCTCGAAGGCTGCGTCCGCTCTCGCGGGACGATGGGCGTCGTTGCGGATGGGGCGGCCAGCGTCATCGACATGCAGGCCGCATTCGCGCTTGGTCTCTTCCTCCCACCACCAGCGGCCGGCCCGTTCCGGCTCGCCTGGGCGGATCGCGCGGGTGCAGGGGGCGCAGCCGATCGACAGGAAGTTCTTCGCGTGCAGCGCGTTGACCGGAATGCCTTGCTCGACCGTGAACCCCACGATGGCGTCGCGGGTCCAGTCGAAGATCGGGTTGGCCTTGATCAGACCGCGGGCGCCGTCGAAGGAGACGAAGTCCATATCCGAGCGGTTGGCCGACTGATCGCGGCGAAGGCCGGTAACCCAGCCGGCGGCGCCGGCGAGCGCCCGTGCCAGCGGCTCGACCTTTCTGACGCTGCAGCAGTTCTTGCGAAATTCCGGCGCGTAGTAGAATCCATCGATGCCTTGGTCGTTCACCAGCGCCTCGAGCGCGTCGGCTTGCGGGTACAGCGCCTTGATGCGGCGGCCGTATTTCTCCTCGGTCTCGCGCCAGAGCGCGTAGGTCTCGGGAAACAGCCGGCCGGTGTCGAGCGTTTTCACCAGTATCGGCAGGTCACTCGAAAAGATCAGATGGGTGATCATCTGGTCCTCGATGCCAAGGCTCGTCGTGAACACCACCGGTCCGCCGGCGCGATCCACCAGCGCCTGCAGGCGCTCAAGCGGGGTCAGCGCCGCGAAGCTGATATTCAGCTCCCCCGCGAGATGTCTACGCTCCGCGCACATGGCGTCAGGCCCTCCGGGCGGCGAGCCGCTTCTGGAGGATGCTGCGCTCTTCGCCATAGCCGGTCTGGTAGTGCCGTGTGACGATGTCCTTGGCCGCCATCCACTGTTGAACCGGCTGCCGGTTCGCCATCGTTTCGGGCAGTTCGATCTCATCGAAGCCGCAGGCCAGCGCCTCGGCGAACTGGTCGGCGATCAGCGGCCCGGACGCGCGCAGCGTGCCGTCGAAGCCAGCCCGGCGCAGCCGCTTGGCCAGCGACAGGCCGCGGCCGTCGGAAAACGCGGGAAACTCCACGGCGATGAGGTCGGCCGCGTCGAGATGCGGGGCAATCTCCTCGATCGTCGCGCTGTTGGGCACCGACAGGCCGAAGCGCAACTCCGGCAAGACAGCGAGCACGGCGTCGGCCAGGGCCAGCGGCATGATCACCGGGCCCTCGGTTTTCGTGGCGACCTCGGCGGTGTCGACGCGGGTGTAGGCGTCCGGCTTCGCGCCGGTGGCGGCGATCAGCGTCATGCGGCGTCCTTTCGAAGGCTTTCCCGGCCGGCGACATAGGCGGTAAAGCCGGCCTTGAACGGCTCAATTCCCGCGCGGCGCACGGTTTCGATGAATTCCTCGCCGTCCTGCCGCTCGCCGAGATAGGTTTCGACGATCGATTCGATCGCGCCCGGCACGTCCTCGGCGTCGATGCCGGGGCCAAGCCGTTCGCCGAGGGCGGCGTTCTCGGTGGCATCGCCGCCGACGGTGATCTGGTAGTTTTCCTTGCCGGCCTTTTCGAGCCCGAGAATGCCGATCGCGCCGACATGATGGTGGCCGCAGGCATTGATGCAGCCGGAAATCTTGATCGGCAGGGGCCCGATTTCCAGCTGGCGCGCCTCGTCCGCAAAGGTCTTGGCGATGCTCTGCGCGATCGGGATCGATTTCGCCGTGGCCAGCGCGCAATAATCGAGGCCGGGGCAGGCGATGATGTCGGTGACGAGCCCGGCGTTGGCCGTATGCAGCCTTTCCGCCTTCAGCGCGGCGTAGACCGCCGGCAAATCGTCCTGTTTCACATGCGGCAGGACGAGGTTCTGGCCATGGGTCACGCGCAACTCGCCGAAGGAATAGCGCTCGGCGATATCGGCGAAGGCGCGCATCTGGTCGGCGCTTATGTCGCCGGGCACCTCGCCGATGGCCTTGAGCGACACCGTCAGGGCGATGTAGCCAGGCTGGCGATGGGCAAAGCCGTTCTGCTCGACGAACCGGGCGAGGCCGGGGTCGCTTGCCCGCGCCGCCGCGAGAGTCGTGGAGTCCTGTGGCAGATCCTCATAGGCGGGGGCTGCGAAATAAGCCGCAATCCGTGCGACTTCTTCGTCCGGCGCGTTGATCGACGGCCCGTCGAGCTTGGCGAATTCCGCCTCGACGCGGCGGCGGAATTCCTCCTCGCCGGTCTCGTGGACGAGGATCTTCACCCGCGCCTTGAACTTGTTGTCGCGCCGACCTTCCGAGTTGTAGACGCGCATGACGGCTTCCAGATAGGCGAGCAGCTCGTCCTTCGGCAGGAACTCCCGGATCAGCTTGCCGATCATCGGCGTGCGACCGAGGCCGCCACCGACCACGATTTCGTAGCCGATCTCCCCGGTCTCGGGGTGCCGCTTGATCTTCAGGCCGATGTCATGCGTCTTGATCGCCGCGCGGTCGTGCTCGGCGCCGGTCACGGCGATCTTGAACTTGCGCGGCAGCCAGCCGAACTCCGGATGCAGGCTCGACCACTGGCGAATGAGTTCACCGGTTGGCCGCGGGTCCTCGACCTCGTCGGCGGCGACGCCGGCGAACTGGTCGGCGGTCACATTACGAATGCAGTTACCGGAGGTCTGGATGCAGTGCATCTCGACGTCGGCGAGCAGATCCAGGATGTCCGGAACGTCCTTCAGCTTCGGCCAATGGAATTGCAGGTTCTGGCGCGTGGTGAAGTGGCCATAGCCCTTGTCGTAGGTGTCGGCGATGTGTGCCAGTTGGCGCAGCTGGCGCGCATTCAGCGTGCCGTAGGGCACCGCGATCCGCAGCATGTAGGCGTGAAGCTGCAGATAGAGCCCGTTCTTCAAACGCAGCGGCTTGAATTCATCTTCCGACAGCGAGCCGTTGAGACGCCGCTCCACCTGACTGCGGAACTGGGCGACCCGCTCGCGCACGAAACGCTCGTCGAATTCGTCGTAGCGATACATGATCGTATCCTTTGATGGTGCTGTTGAAGGCGCCGGGCGCTTTGGCCTGTCGCCTCTCGTAGAGCGTTCAGGCGGGCGTCGGGTAGTCGGCCTGCTTGCCCATGTCCGGGTGAATGGACGGACCCTTCTGGCGCATCGCATCGCGAAAATGCCGGGCGACCGGAAGGCCGGTGCCTTTGAGATCGACCGGCACGAGATAGGGGTCGACCACGACATTAGCGGCGAAGGCCGTCTTGCCTTCGGCGTCCATCGCCTCGGCGGTTTCGGCGTCGAAGGCGATGCGGGCCTTGGACGGGTCGAGCGTCCAGCCTTTATCGGCGAGGAACACCACGTCTCCATCGAGGAGGTGGTTCGCCATCAGGATCGCCGGAAGCTTGTCACCCCGGACCTTCGATCCCGCGCGGTGGTCCTTCGCCATTGTCATCTCCCTTGTCGCTGGTCCATGCGGGCCAATGGGCCGGGCCAGTGTTCGGTCGATGATAGATAAGCCGAATCGCGCCGGTCAGCGGCGGCGTCGATTGCCTTGTCGTGGTGCAAGGAGAAAGAATTTCCTGCCCCGGACGGACTTAGCGACAGGATCGTTCCAGATTGGTCTGGGACGCGCGGCCGGGCGGCCTCAGATCGGCTCGCCCTTGAGAAGACGCGGCGACGGCCCGCGCGACAGGCCGGCGGCCTGGCCGATGAAGAAGTCCTTCAGGGGCGGGGCGCGGTCGACCAGCGACAGTCCGAAGCTGCGGGCCGCCCGCAGCAACGGGTTGTCGTTGGAAAACAGGCGGTTCAGGACATCGGTGGTGATGCCCATCTGGACCGTGTCGAAGCGCCGCCAGCGCTGATAGGTCTCCAGCACGTCGAGCGCGCCGATATCGAGGCCGAGACGGTCCGCCTCGACGATCGTCTCGGCCAGCGCCGCGGCGTCCTTGAAGCCGAGATTGAGGCCCTGGCCGGCGATCGGGTGGATGCCGTGCGCGGCATCGCCCGCGAGCGCGATCCGCGGCTTGACGAAATCGCGCGCCAGCGTGAGTCCCAACGGAAACGCGCGGCGGCCGCCCTCGACGGTCAGCGCGCCGAGCTTGTGGCCGAAGCGCTGTTCGAGTTCGTGATCGAACAGCATCTCGTCGGCATTGACCAGACGCTCGGCCTCGCGGGTCGGCTCGGTCCAGACGAGCGACGAGCGGTTGCCCTTGAGCGGCAGGATGGCGAACGGCCCGGAGGGCAGGAAATGCTCCTCCGCCCGGCCTTCGTGCGGGCGCTCGTGGGCGACGGTGGCGACGATGCCGGATTGGCCATAATCCCAGTGGACGGTGTGGATGCCGGCCATGTCGCGGATCGTCGAGCGGACACCGTCACAGGCAATCAGCAACCGCGCGTCGACCGTTCCGCCGCCGGTGAGGGCGACGCGGATCGCCGCCATCTGCCGGTCGATGCCCGACACGGCCATGCCTTGCCGGATGTCGATGCCGAGCGCTTTCGCGCGCTCGCGCAGGGCGCCGTTGAGGGCGGTGTTCGGCAGCATGTGCGCAAACGGCTCGCCCGGCTTGGCCTCGCCGCCGAAGGTGAGAAACACCGGACGGACGGGGTCGGAGGTGCGTGAATCGGTGACGATCATCTCGGTGATTGGCTGCGTCTCGTCCTTGACCTTTTCCCAGATGCCAAGCCGCTCCAGCATCCGCACGGCGGCGGCTGCCACGGCGGAGCCGCGGCCATCCTTCTTCCAGACCCCTTCAGGCGCGGCGTCGACCAGGACGATCTTGAGATGCGGCGCGGCGTCGGCGATCGCCACCGCCGTCGTCAGGCCGACATAGCCGGCTCCGGCGATGACGATGTCGGCCTGCTCGGCGGCTGTCGTCGCGGCTCTGGTGTCGGACATCGAAGTCTCCTTGCTCGCGCCCCTCGTGCGGCGCGGTCGGTGCGGATCGCTAAAACCGGTTGACCACGCCCGGTATATTGGTGCAACGCCGCGAAAGGCGAAGGGGTGCGTGGCTCCCCGCGACTGGGGAGTAGATTAGGATGACCGAGGCCGTTGAAAAGCTCCTCCATATCCTCGATCTCGAACGCATCGAAGAAAATCTGTTTCGTGGCATCAGTCCGGATCAGAGCTGGCAGCGGGTTTTCGGCGGCCAGGTGATCGCCCAGGCGCTGGTCGCCACCCAACGTACCGTCCCCGCCGACCGCCATTGTCATTCGCTGCATTCCTATTTCATGCGTCCGGGCGACCCCGCAGCGCCGATCATCTACGATGTCGACCGGATTCGCGATGGCGGCTCCTTCACCACCCGGCGCGTCGTCGCGATCCAGCATGGCCACGCGATCTTCTCGCTGTCGGCCTCCTTCCAGAAGGACGAGGACGGGCACGACCACCAGGTGACGATGCCGGACGTTCCCGGTCCCGACGATCTCCCGCATGGCGACGATCTCAAGGAAACGATCCTGAAACGGGCGCCTGAGCCGGTGCGCCGCTATTGGCTGCGGCCCCGGCCGATCGAGTTCCGGCCGGTCTCCTTCGACCATTATCTGACCCGCGACAAGCTGGAGCCGGTGCAACAGGTCTGGGTCCGCTGCGCTAGCCCGATCGGCGACGATCGCAACCTGAACGCGGCGGTTCTTGCCTACCTCTCCGACATGACCCTCCTCGACACCTCGCTGTTCGCGCATGGGTTGTCGGTGTTCGACGAACGCATCCAGGCGGCCAGCCTCGATCATGCCATGTGGTTCCACCGTCCGGTCAAGGTCTCCGACTGGATGCTCTATGCGCAGGACAGCCCGTCCTCGTCAGGCGCGCGGGGTCTCACCCGTGGCTCGCTGTTCACCCGCGACGGAACGCTGGTCGCATCGGTGGCACAGGAAGGGCTGATCCGCCCCCGGCGCGCCCCGTCTGCCTAATTTTCAGCCAGATTTGCGGTTTTTGCCGCGCTTTTAAGCGGCGCTGAGCCCGTCCAACCGGCGGGCAACGCCGGTGGAAGCCGCCGTTTCGCACTGCAAAATAAGACCGAACGGTGGCGCGGCTTCCGTTTGGCACAAACCTTGATTCCTGAAGGTCAGTCATCGTCGCGGGCATGCTGCTCCGGCGAGTGATGGCTCAACACGGCGGCGCTTATGCGGCTGCCCAAGGTTCGAGGTGAACATGAAAATCGTGATGGCGATCATCAAGCCATTCAAGCTGGACGAAGTGCGCGAGGCGCTGACCGGCATTGGCATCCAGGGCCTCACCGTCACCGAGGTGAAGGGATATGGCCGTCAGAAAGGCCATACCGAAATCTATCGCGGCACCGAATACGCGGTGAGCTTCCTGCCCAAGCTGAAGATCGAGATCGCCGTTGCGCTCGACATGGTCGAGCCGGCGGTCGAGGCGATTCAGGCCGCCGCCAAGACCGGCCAGATCGGCGACGGCAAAATCTTCGTCTTCGGCATCGACCAGGCCGTCCGCATTCGGACGGGCGAAGTCGACGCGAACGCACTCTAAGGGGACCGACCACCCATGAATATCAAGAAACTCCTATTTGCCGGCTCCCTGCTGGCCGGGCTCGCCGCCACGGCGGCCTTCGCCCAGGATGCCGCCGTGCCGGCCGCCGATGCGGCGACCGAGGCCGTAGCTCCCACGGTCGACAAGGGCGACGTCGCCTGGATGATGACGGCCACACTGATCGTCCTGTTCATGCTCATGCCCGGCCTCGCCCTGTTCTATGGTGGCCTGGTGCGAGCCAAGAACATGCTGTCGGTGCTGATGCAGTGCACCGTGATCTCCGGCGTCGCCATCATCGTCTGGGTGGTGTGGGGCTATTCCTTCGCCTTCGGCGGCGGCACCAGCCCGTATTGGGGCGGCCTCGGCAAGCTCTTTCTTTCGGGCGTGACCGTCGATTCGACGGCGGCGACCTTCACCGATGGCGTGGCCTTGCCCGAATATCTGTTCATCGCCTTCCAGATGACCTTCGCGATGATCACACCGGCGCTGATCGTCGGCGCCTTCGCCGAGCGCATCAAATTCTCGGCGGTGGTGCTGTTCACGGTGCTGTGGCTGACTTTCGCCTACTTCCCGATCGCGCACATGGTCTGGGACGGCGCCGGCCTGATCTTCAACGGGACTCTTTCTGGCGGCGTCGGCGCGCTCGACTTTGCCGGCGGCACCGTCGTGCACATCAACGCCGGCATCGCAGCGCTAGTCGGTTGCTTCTTCGTCGGCAAGCGCACCGGTCTCGGCAAGGACATGATGGCGCCACACTCGATGACGCTGACCATGGTCGGCGCCTCGATCCTGTGGGTCGGCTGGTTCGGCTTCAACGCCGGTTCTAATCTGGAATCGACCGCGGGCGCGGTGCTGGCCATGATCAACACGTTCACCGCCACGGCCGGTGCGCTGCTCACCTGGTGCGTCATCGAAACCATGATGCGCGGTAAGGCCTCCATGCTGGGCGGGGCCTCCGGCATAGTTGCCGGGTTGGTCGCGGTCACGCCGGCCTGTGGCACGATCGGGCCGGTCGGCGCGATCGTCCTCGGCGGGCTTGCCAGCGCCGGCTGCTACTTCTTCGTCTCGGTGGTGAAGAACAAGTTCCAGTATGACGACAGCCTCGACGTCTTTGGCATCCATGGCATCGGCGGCATCATCGGCGCGGTTGGCACGGGCATCTTCACCGCCTCGTCGCTGGGCGGCGTCGGTTTGGCCGATGGCGTGTCGATGGGGGCCCAGGTCTGGGCCCAGATCGTTGGTGTGCTGGTCACGCTGGTCTGGGGTGGCGTCATCTCGGCGATCCTCTTCAAGATCGTCGATCTCGTCGTCGACCTGCGCCCGACGCTGGAGCAGGAGCGCGAAGGCCTCGATCTCGTCTATCATGGCGAGGCGGCCTACCACTCCTGATCGGACAACTTCGTCCCACCACATGATGAGAGGCAGGCGGTCAGCGCCTGCCTCTTTCGTTTTCAAGAGAAGGGTTCGATCACCGGGTTTGCGACAAGGCGGTGGCGGAGGGTTCATTCCTTTAGAACGTCGCGATATTCCGGCTTGCGATCGAATTCGGTCCGAGCGAAGGGGCATTGCGGAATCACCTTCAAATTCTCCGCGCGGGCCCAATCAACGCCGGCGGCGAGCAGTTTCCCCGCCAACCCCTGGCCACGATATCGGTCTGGAACGAAAGTGTGATCGAAGATGACGAGGGACTCGCCGACCCTGACATAGGTCATTTCGCTGTCGCCGTCCCCGGTCGTAAATCGGCCCTTGCTGCCGTCTGCCTCGTGCCGAATGTCCATCGTCCCGCCTCCTTATTCGATCATTGATAAGAGTGGCGGACGGTTTCGCGATGGCAAGATCGGGCGGCGTTTCGACTTCCGGATTCGCGCGCCGATCGTAAGCCGGTCTTAAGCTTAAACGGGTCTTAACCTCGGCTCCCTAATCTGGCCGCAAGTAGCGGGCCGGCTCGAAGGCACGATCCGCGTTGGACAAGACAGGCAGGGTCAGATGGCAACCACGGCGCCAGGCGGCAGCGAAACGACATTCCTTCGGCGGCAGGGCGAAATCGGCGCCGGCGCCGCGCTCATCGCGTTGGCGGGCTATCTCGGCGTCGCCTTCGCGACCTGGAGTGTGAGCGACCCCTCGCTCAGCCAGTCCAATCAGAACATGGTGGAGAACTGGGCGGGCCCCTCCGGCGCTATCGTCGCCGACCTCGCCATGCAGATTTTCGGCCTTGCCGCGGCGCTGCTCGTGGTTCTCCCAGCGATCTGGGGACTGATTTTGATGTCCGGCCATGCGATCGACCATATCTGGCGGCGTGCCTGGTATGCGGTTGCCGGGACCGTATTGGCCGCGGCCGCTCTCGGCTGTCTGCCGGCGCCAGCGGGCTGGCCCCTGCCGATCGGCCTTGGCGGCGTCGCCGGCGACCTCGTGTTAAAATTTCCGGCGCTGGCCACCGGGGCATATCCGCAAGGCTTCCTCGCGATCGTGCTTGCGTTGATGATCGCCGCGCCGGCGACCTGGCTGTTCCTCAACGGCGCCGGGGTGATCGATCGACGCCGTCCGGCACCGGTCACAAGCCGCCGTCGCAAGGCCTCGGTGGTCGAAGCAGACGACGAGGATGACGGCGAGGGGGAAGGCCGCCTGGCGCTGTTTTTCGGAGCATTGGCTCATACCGCCTATTCGGCGAAATCCGCCATCGGCCGGCGTCTCGCCGCCCGCCGCGAGGCCCGCGCGTCGAAGGAATTCGGCGACGGCTTCGCCAATTGGCGCGACAACGACGAGGATTTCTCCCCCTACCCGGCGCAAGGGCACGGCGACCGCCGCTCGATCCGCGTGTCCCAGCCTGAGCACATGGAAAACTATTACGAGGCGGATGCCGATGATGGGCGCGCGGAACTCGACGCTGGCTCCGCAATGCCTTGGGACGAAACGGATAATAGCGAAGAGCGCAATTTCGCGGATGGCGACTTTAGCGATGACGACGCCATGATCGTCCGTCCTGGTGACCGGGTGTCGCCCAACGCGGCGCCGATCCCCGAAGAGGGCGGCGGCTGGCGTGGGCTCTTGTCCGGCAACATCGTCGCCTTTCCCGGCCGCAAGGCCGCGAAGGACGAGCTTCCGGACGGCGCGGCTGGGGCATCCGGCCGTCCGGCCCCGGGACGCCAAGCGCGATCCAGCCAAGGCGTGCCGCACCAGCCGGTCGATCCGGGCGTGCGCGTCGTGCCGCAGGCAACCGTCACCGCCGAGCAACAGCGGCTGCGCGGCGGCTCGGGCCGGGCCGTCGCCCTGAAGCCGGCGACGACGGTCGCCGATCCCGTCCGCTTCGAACTGCCCTCCATCGATTTCCTGACGCCGCCGAAGCCGCGTAGCCGCGATTCTACCCTGTCGCCGGAAGCGCTGCAGGAGAACGCCCGTCTGCTCGAAGGCGTGCTGGAAGATTTCGGCGTCAAGGGCGAGATCATCGAGGTGCGCCCCGGCCCCGTGGTGACGCTCTACGAACTCGAACCGGCACCGGGCATCAAGTCGTCACGGGTCATTGGCCTGGCCGACGACATCGCTCGCTCGATGAGCGCCATCGCCGCGCGCGTCGCCGTCATTCCCGGCAAGAACGCCATCGGCATCGAACTGCCGAACCAGCGCCGCGAGACCGTCTATTTCCGCGAGATGATCGGCTCGGAGACCTTCACCCAGAACAAGAGCAAGCTGGCGCTCGCCCTCGGCAAGACCATCGGCGGCGAGCCTGTGATCGCCGATCTCGCCAAGATGCCGCATCTTCTCGTCGCCGGCACCACCGGCTCCGGCAAGTCGGTGTCGATCAACACGATGATCCTGTCGCTCCTCTACCGGCTGACGCCGCAGGAATGCCGGATGATCATGATCGACCCGAAGATGCTGGAGCTGTCGGTCTATGACGGCATTCCGCATCTGCTCGCCCCGGTTGTGACCGATCCGAAAAAGGCGGTCGTCGCGCTGAAATGGACGGTCCGCGAGATGGAGGACCGCTACCGCAAGATGTCGAAGGTGGGCGTCCGCAACATCGACGGCTTCAACGCGCGCGTGAAAAGCGCGCTGGAGAAGGACGAGACGATCTCGCGCACGGTCCAGACCGGCTTCGACCGCGAAACCGGCGAGCCGATCTTCGAGACCGAGGAATTCGATCTCGAGCCGCTGCCCTACATCGTCGTCATCATCGACGAGATGGCCGACCTGATGATGGTCGCCGGTAAGGACATCGAAGGCACCGTGCAGCGCCTGGCGCAGATGGCCCGTGCCGCCGGCATCCATGTGGTGATGGCGACGCAGCGACCCTCGGTCGACGTCATCACCGGCACGATCAAGGCGAACTTCCCGACCCGCATCTCCTTCCAGGTCACCTCGAAGATCGACAGCCGCACCATCCTGCAGGAGCAGGGCGCCGAGCAACTGCTCGGCATGGGTGACATGCTGTTCATGGCCGGTGGCGGCCGCATCCAGCGCGTCCACGGTCCGTTCGTGGATGACAGCGAGGTCGAGCAGATCGTCGCGCATCTGAAAAGCCAGGGCGTGCCCGACTATCTCGACTCGATCCTGGAGGACGAGGACGAGGACGGCGACTCCGGGTCGTCCGGCGGCGGCGGTGGCGGGGAGGTCGATGAGGGCGCCGACCTTTACGATCAGGCGGTGGCGATCGTGCTGCGCGACGGTAAGGCCTCGACCTCCTATGTCCAGAGGCGCCTGTCGATCGGCTACAACCGCGCCGCCTCGATCATCGAGCGGATGGAGCGGGAAGGGATCGTCGGCGCGGCAAACCACGCCGGCAAGCGCGAGATCCTGGTGCCGACGGAAGACGACCGCATGTGACCGATGACGAAATGGTTAGGTTTTCGCCATTGGGGCGCCCCATTGCGGGGCGAATGATGCGACCCGACATGAAGGGGCGAGACGAAATCCGCGTCGCGCCCTATCTGGTTCGGCGAGACGAAGGGCAGACTTCGGAATAAGGGAAGCCTCCACCACCATGGCGAAAAACGATACAGTCCACCGATCCTTCCGCGCAGCGCTCGTTCGCGGCGTGGCCTCGGCATTCATCGCGGCAGCGGCCCTTGCACCGCTCTCGGTAGGTCCAGCAGCGGCCCAGTCGAGCGCCGCGGCGCAGAAGATCGCCGACCATTTCTCCGGCATTCCCTCAATGCATGGCACCTTCATGCAGTTTGATCCGAACGGCCGGCAGACCGAGGGCAAATTCTACATCGAACGGCCCGGCAAGGTTCGCTTCGACTATTCAGGAACGCCGCTCCGGGTGATCTCCGACGGCTCCAATGTCGCGGTCAACAACAAGAAGCTGAACACATGGGATGTCTATCCCCTGTCGAAGACCCCCTTGAAGCTGTTGCTCAACCGGCGGATCGATCTTTCGGCGGCGAATATCCAGAGCGTCAAGGAAGAGCCCGATCTCACCACCATTGTCATGGGCGACAAATCGGTATTCGGCAATTCGCGCATCACCATGATGTTCGACCCGAAATCCAACGAACTCAAGCAGTGGACGATCCGCGACCAGCAGGGCAAGGACACCACGGTGATGATCTACAACGTCAAGAAGGGGGGCGATATCAAGGATTCCTCCTTCAAGATCCCCTATACGGCGATCGCCCAGGGCCAGACCGGCAACTGAGGCTGCCGTTTCATTCGTCTACCGTCACCGGGGCCGCCTTTGGGGGCGGCCCGTTCTGTATCCTGCGCTTTCTCCGCCTCAGGCGAAGATGATGTCGTTCTGCAGGTCAGAGACATTGGCGACATTATAGACATTGAGCTGCGAGCCGTCGGTGAAGTCGAAGCGCACGTCGGTCCCGGTATCGGTGGCGAAGGCAAGCGCGGCGTTGGCGCTGGAAAAGCCGAAGCTGCGCAGGTCGATCCGGTCAGAATTGTCGGCGAAATCGGCCAGCGTGTCGGAGCCGGCGCCGGGCGTGAAGATGAACCAGTCGGCGCCGTCGCCGCCATAGATGACGTCGTTGAGGCCGCCGCCATCGATGACATCGTTGCCACCGAGCCCGTAAATGACGTTGCTCCACATGTCGCCATAGAGAATGTCGGAGAACTGGCTGGCGACGATGTTGTTGATCAGGTTGAACGTATCGCCCTGGGCCTCGCCGCCGGTGCTCGCAGTGACATTGGAGATGTCGACCCGCACCGCCGTGCTGGACGTGTAGTAGACCGAATTAAACCCGGCGCCGCCATCGAGATAATCGGCGCCGTCGCCGCCCTCGAGATTATCATTTCCATCGCCGCCGTAGAGATAATCCAGGAAGCCGTCGCGGCCGTAGAGATTGTCAGCGCCCGCTAAGCCGTAGAGGATATTGCTCCACTGATCGCCGAACAGCGTGTCGGCGAATTGGCTGCCGATGATGCCGTCGACGAAATTGAACGTGTCGCCGGCCGCCTCGCCGAGGCCTGATACCGGCCAGCGTTTGATCTGACTCGGTTGTGATTTTCTTATTTTCGCTGCGCGTGATTCCCTGTCCCGGCGAAGGGAGCGGGCGAGCGATGGCATTGAAGATCACCGAG